>JACCVE010000120.1 GCA_013698285.1 Chloroflexia bacterium
GAGGTCATCTACACCGGCTTGTTCCAGACGCCGGAGATGATCGCCAGCGCGGCCCTCCAGGAGGACGTGGACGTCGTCGGCCTCAGCATCCTCTCCGGTGCCCACATGACGCTGTTCCCCCGGATCATGACGGCCCTGCGCGACGGCGGCCTGGACGACGTGCTCGTCGTGGCCGGGGGCACGATCCCGGAGGACGACCGGGAAGCCGTCCGGGCGATGGGCATCGCCGCCGTCTTCGGACCGGGCACGACCCTGGCCGAGGCGGTCGGATTCATCCGGGACAACGCACCGGTCAGGCCCGATGGGGAATGACCCAACGTTTCCCGGGACGGGCGGGCGCATCGAAGACCTCGTCGCCCGGGCCCTAGCTGGGGAGCGCCGGTCGATCGGACGGCTCGCGACGCTGGTCGAGAACGGCGGCCGTGCCGCCGAGCGGGTCCTCACCCTCCTCTATCCGAAGTCCGGACACGCGCACGTCATCGGCATCACCGGCCCGCCCGGCGCCGGGAAGAGCACGTTGACCAACGCCCTGATCGGGGCCTATCGGGCGTCCGGCGACCGGGTCGCGGTGGTCGCCATCGACCCATCGAGCGAGCGGACCGGAGGTGCCACCCTCGGTGACCGGATCAGGATGACGGACCGCTACGCCGATGACGGGGTTTGGGTCCGCAGCATGGCGAATAGGGGCCAACCGGGCGGTGTCGCCGCCGCCACCGGTGACATGGTCGCCCTCTTCGACGCGTTGGGTTATGACCCGATCCTGGTCGAATCGGTCGGCGCCGGGCAGGGCGAGATCGCGATCCGCGGCCTCGTCCAGACGAATCTGGTCGTTCAAGCTCCCGGCGCCGGCGACCATATCCAGGCCCTGAAGGCAGGTTTGCTGGAAACTGCCGACGCCCACGTGGTCAACAAGGACGATCTGCCCGGGGCGGGCCGGCTCGCCCGGGACCTCCTCTCGTCCCTCGACCTCGCCTGGCCGCCCGGATCGGGCGAGACCGGCCATGTCGCCGCGGTGCCGGCCGTCATCCGGGTCTCCGCCCAGACGGGCTCCGGAATCGACGACCTGATGCGATTCCTGCGGACAAGAAACGTTGTGGTGGACAACGACGCGGGAATGGCTGTTCGGCGCGCGCGGGCCCGCGCCGACATAACTGCTCGGGTCACCGCCGGATACCTCGCTGGACTCGACGGCATCTTGTCCCAGATAGACGATCGGTTGGTCGATGAGGTAGCGTCCCGCCGGATCGCACCCGGAGAAGCGGCTCGTCAGGTCCTCGCTACAGACCAAACGAGACTCGACAACATCGATACCTAAACGTCGAGGGTCATGGGAGAGGGGTCGCGGCGACCGCGTTCGCGATCAGAGCCGCAGTCGCACCCGCCCCGATGCCATTGTCGATGTTGACGACGACGAGACCGGGCGAGCACGATTGGAGCATCGTCGCCAGGGCCGCCTCTCCGCGGCCGCCGTGACCGTATCCGATGGAGGTCGGCAAACCGATCACCGGCACATCGACCAGCCCCGCCACCACCGAGGGCAACGCCCCGTCCATCCCGGCCGCGACGACGATGACGTGACACCCGTCGATCATTACCCGTTCCAACGGGATGACCAGTCGGTGAAGACCTGCGACGCCGACATCGTTGATGGCGACAACTTGGCAGCCCATCTCCGAAGCCATCACCCGCGCTTCGGAGGCGACCGGGAGATCAGAGGTCCCGGCGGCGATGATCGCGATCCGCCCTCCGCTCCGCGCCTGGCAGTGTCCAGGGTTCGCGATCGCGACCGTCCGGGCGACGGTGTCGATCGAAACCGTCCACCCGTCAGCCAAGGTGTCCGCGAGGGCGGCCATCGTCCCAGGACGGCAGCGGGCCGCGAGCGCCCTCCCGTTCGCGGCAGCGAGCCGGACCAGGGCGACCCGTACCTGGTCATCGGTCTTGTGTTCGGCGAGGACGACCTCGGGGATCCCGGTCCGGGCCTGTCGGGACAGATCGAGTCGAAGGTCGACCTCCGGGTCGCCGTCCACGTGGCCGGCGGGATCGGACAGAGCCGCCCGGATCGCGTCGAAGGGTCGCCGTCGTCGGTCGTCGCTCATCGGGGTGTCCTGCCCGGACGGACTGGGGTCACGTGGGCGGAGGTCGCCGTTTCGTCACCTGTCCGAGCGCCCTCCGACGCCAGGGGAACCGACCCTACCCGATTCGACCGCACCAGGTGGGCGAGGAACTCCCGGTTTCCAGCCGGGCCAGTGAGCGGTGAGGCGATCAGGTCCCGGGGCTCGAACCAGACCGAGGCAGCCGTCAGGACCTCGGTCAGCACCCGGGCATGGACGGCCGGATCACGGACCACGCCGCCCTTGCCGACATCTCGCTGCCCCGCTTCGAATTGTGGCTTGATCAACGGCACGCACGTCCCGCCGGGCCGGAGGAGACGGGCGGCGACCGGCAGGATCAGGCGGAGCGAGATAAAGGAGACATCGATGACCACGAGATCGACTTCCTCGGGCAGCCCGGCCAGGTAGCGGGCGTTAGTCCTGTCCATCACCACCACCCGCTCGTCATCACGCAGCGACGGGTGCAACTCTCCGTAGCCGACGTCCACAGCGTAGACCCGCCTCGCGCCACGCTGGAGGACGACGTCCGTGAACCCCCCCGTGCTCGCCCCGAGGTCGGCCACGACCTGTCCCGAACACGAGACCTGAAAGGCGTCCAGGGCGGCATCGAGTTTGGTCCCACCGCGGCTGACGAACCGCGGCGGCACCGCCAGCGAGATCTGGTCGGAGACATCGACCGGCGCGCTGGCGTGGCGGACCGGCGAACCATTGAGCAGCACGTCCCCGGCGAGGATGAAGGCCTTGGCGCGGGAGCGGCTCTCGAGGAGTCCGCGGCCGACCACCGCCTCGTCGAGCCGCTGCCGCCGCGGCTTGGGAACCATCAGGGCGATTGCCCGGTGCGGGCCAAGAAGGGCGCCGTTTGGGCGTGACAAAGAGCGATCGCCAGGGCGTCCGCCGCGTCGTCCGGCCGGGGCACGTCGTCGAGGCCCAGGATGATCCTCACCATCTCCTGCATCTGCCGTTTGCCGGCCTTCCCGTAGCCGGCGATGGCGTGCTTGACCTCGGACGGGCTGTACTCGGCCACGGACACTCCAGACCGGGCGGCGGCCAGGAGGACCACCCCCCTAGCCTGTCCGACGGCGATGGCCGTCGTCACGTTGCGGGCGAAGAAGAGCTGTTCGATCGCCAGGACATCGGGCCGGTGATCCTGGATCAGGCCGGTCACCGCGTCGAAGAGGTACGACAACCGGGCAGGCATGGCGGCCGTCGATTCGGTGGCGAGTGCCCCGAACGCATGGAGGGTCGGCCGGTCACCGTCCTCGATGATGCCGTACCCGAGCAGCGCCGTGCCGGGGTCCACGCCGAGCACGATCATCTCCACCCCACGCCGGTCGCGCCTATGGTCGCGCCTCGACGAACGCCTCGTCGGGCACGTCCAGGTTCGAGTAGACCTGCTGGACATCCTCGAGATCGTCGAGCTTCTCGAGTAACTTGAGCGCCCTGACCGCGACGTCCGGCTCCGGGGCCATCATGGTCGTCGGCCGCATCGTCAATTCGGCCGTCTCGGCCTCGTATCCGGCGGCGGCCAGCGCTTCTTGGACCTTGTGGAGGCTCTGCGGTTCAGTCCAGACCTCGACCAGGTCGTCTTCTACCTGGACATCGACCGCACCGGCATCGATCGCCAGCAGGGCCAGTTCGTCAGCGTCCGCGTTGGCCGCGACCGTGATCAGCCCGACCTGGTCGAACATCCAGCCGACGCTGCCGTTTTCGCCGAGGGTGCCGCCGCTGCGGGTGAGGGCGGCCCGGACCTCCCCCACCGTCCGGTTGCGGTTGTCCGTCATGGTCAGGATCATCACCGCCACGCCACCGGGCCCGTACCCCTCGTAGTAGACCTCCTCGTAGTTCTCACCGCCGGTGTCGGCCGACCCGCGCTCGATGGCCCGGTCGATGTTGTCCTTCGGCATGCTCTCGGACCGGGCCCGGGTCATGGCGAGCCGCAGCCTCGGGTTCAACTCCGGATCGGGCAGGCCCGTCCGGGCCGCCACCGTGATCTCTCGCGCCAGGCGGGTGAAGGCTTGCCCCCGCTTGGCGTCCGCCGCACCCTTCTTCCGCTTGATCGTCGACCACTTGGAGTGTCCAGACATCGCCGATGACCCTTCCGATCCACCGTCCTACCGACCTGGTGATCTCACCCATCGCGGGGTGATCTCCCCCATGTCATCTACGCCGGAGTATAGCACCGGGCCATCTCCGATCCGGGGAGGACGGAAAAGCTGGCGAGGCCGGGGGCCCGGTTCGCATCTCCTTGAAACATGGGCAAACCTGGTCTAAGCTGGCCTTATCAACCACATCACATGCTGATCGCCACCGGGCGGCCACGACGAAGGGAGTAGTGACCAGCGTACTCATCCCAACATCGGGGGCCGCGACGCGTGATCGCATCCTCCGGTCAAGGGCATCGCGATGACGCGATTGACCGAGAACCCCGCGCGCCGCGACCCGCCGCGGCCGCTCCGCCGTCAGCGAAGAGGTGGTGAAATCGGTATGGTCACGAGCTTGATCACCAAGGGTAAGCACCAGGGGTACCTGCTGTCGGACGAGATCATCGCCGCGTTCCCCAACGTCGAGGAACAGCTCGAGTCGCTGGATGATTTCTATAGTTCTCTCCTCGATGCCGGGGTCGAGGTTCTCGACGAGGCTCCGGCTCCCGCCGGCCGGGCGGCGACCCCGGCCCGCGCCCCGGCCCCGAGTCACCATCATCCCCGTCACACGCCGGAGGATGTCGTCAACGCCGGCGTCAGTGACTCCGTCCGTCTCTATCTGCAGGAGATCGGCGAGACCAATCTGCTCACGATGCAAGAAGAGGTCTGGCTCGCCACCCGGATGGAGCGCGGCCAGATGGCCGAGGCCCGGCTGGCGGAGGAGATCCTCGACGACATCGAGCGAGCCGACTTGCTCGCTGACAAGCTCGATGGCGAGCGGGCCCGCACCCACCTGATCCAGGCGAACCTACGACTCGTGGTCTCCGTCGCCAAGAAGTACATCGGCCGTGGCCTCTCATTCCTGGACCTAATCCAGGAGGGCAACATCGGCCTGATGAAAGCGACCGACAAATTCGACTATAAGCGCGGCTTCAAGTTCAGCACCTACGCCACCTGGTGGATCCGGCAGGCGATCACCCGGGCCATTTCCGACCAGAGCCGCACCATCCGTCTCCCGGTCCACGTCGGCGAGACGATCAACCGGGTTCGCAAGACCGGTCACCGCCTCCAACAGATCTTCGAACGGGAACCGACCCACGAGGAGATCGCCCGGGCGATGGACCTGACCGATGACAAAGTTCGCCAGGTGCTGGACGTCTCCCGCCACCCCGTCTCGCTTGAGGCTCCCGTGGGTCAAGAGGGCGACGCCTTCCTGGGCGACTTCATCGAGGACCATTCCATTCCCGCCCCCATCGAGGTGGCCTCGCAGCAACTGCTCCGGGCCCAGATCGGCGATGCTCTCGACAAGCTGACCGAGCGAGAGCGGAAGATCATCCTGCTCCGCTATGGCCTCGACGATGGCCGGTACCGCACGCTGGAGGAGGTCGGCCGCGAGTTCGGCATCACCAGGGAGCGGATCCGGCAGATCGAGGCCAAGGCCCTGCGGAAGCTGCGTCACCCGATGTTCAGCCGGAATCTCAAGGGCTATCTCGAATAGCAGTCATCATCACGCGGGTGCCTGACGTGCTGCCATGAAGATGAACCCCGGGCGATCGGTCGCCCGGGGTTCATCGTTCAGGCGCTCCCCGCTGGCTCGTCGTCCAACGACCCCAAACGGGTAAAGATCAGCGACACATTGTGGCCGCCGAACCCGAGGGAGTTGCTCATCACGGCGTCGACCGCGAGCTTCCGGGCCTGGTTAGGGATCACGTCGAGGTCACAGGCCGGGTCCGGGGTCTGGTAGTTGATCGTCGGCGGTAGGCAGCCCGTCTCCATCGCCTTGATGCTGATCACCGCCTCGACCGCCCCGGCCGCCCCGAGCAGGTGTCCGGTCATCGACTTGGTCGAACTGACCGGCAGCGCCGGGAGCCGTTCGTCAAACACTCGCCGCAGGGCCAGCGTCTCCAGTTCCTCGTTCAGCCGGGTCGAGGTGCCGTGGGCGTTAACGTAGCCAATCTGGTTCGGCGCCAGCCCGGCGTCTGCGAGGGCGAGTGACATGGCCCGGGCGGCGCCGACCCCGCCGGGCGCCGGTTGGACGATGTGGTTGGCGTCGTCCGTCGAGCCGTACCCCGCCAGTTCGGCCAGCGGCCGGGCCCCGCGGCTCCGGGCGTGGGCGAACGATTCGAGGACCAGCGTCGCGGCCCCCTCCCCCATCACGAACCCGTCCCGGTCCAGGTCGAATGGGCGACTCGCCCCGGTGGGGTCGTCGTTCCGCGTCGAGAGGGCGCCCATCGCGTTGAATCCCGCGATCGCCAGGCGGGCGATCGGGGCCTCCGAACCCCCCGCGATCACCACGTCGGCGTCGCCCCGCTGGATGAGGCGCATCGCCTCGCCGAGAGCGTGGGCGGAACTGGCGCAGGCCGAGGTCGGGGCGAAGTTGGACCCCTGGGCACCGAGCGCGATCGCCACGTTGCCAGCCGCCATGTTCGGCAGCAGCATCGGCACGAAGAACGGACTCAGGCGCCGGGGTCCCTTCTGGTGAATGGTCATCGCCCCGGCCTCGATCGTCTCGATGCCGCCCATCGCCGTGCCGATGATCACCGCCACCCGCGTTTGGTCCAGGTCGGCCATCGTCAACCCGGCGTCTTCGACCGCCCCGAGGGCGGTGCCGACAGCGTACCAACTGAAGCGGTCCATCCGGCGGACCAGTTTCCGCTCGATCCGCGTCTCCGGGTCGAAGCCGCTCACTTCCCCGGCGAATCGCGTCTCCAGGTCGTCCGTCTCGCACCGGGTCACATTCGTGATGCCGGAGACGCCGCCACTGATCGCGTCCCACGTCGCCGAGACCCCGTGGCCGACCGGCGACACGATGTCCATCCCGGTCACCACCACCCGGTGGCCCCTGTCCGTGATCATTCCCCCGTCCTTCCCGGCGAACGCCGTGGTCGTCGCTGCGACTTGTGGGCCACCAGTGGCCATGATACGCTCGCAGCGTGGCCGCTTCCCGCGGTGTTCGTGATGCCCGATGATGTCTTGAGCCGATTCACCATGAGTCGGGAGTCGTCCGGCGTGGCGTTCGCGTCGCGTCCGGACGGCGCCCACCTGCAGACGCGGGTTCAACGACTCCATCGCACACGGCACAGGCGGTGGCGGTCACGCTTTCCCGCCCGCCGACCCCGCGCGCGCTCCCGCTCGACTCGCGACGTTCGCTGAACCATTCTCGGCCCCACGGCCGGTCAGGAGCTCGTCGCGTGATCCAGATCGTCCTGGGACCCGACCGGGAGATGGCCCGACGGGCGGTCGACGGGCTCGTTCGCGAGCATGACCCCGCCGGTCAGAACACCACCGTGATCGACGGCCGGACCGCCTCCGTGGCCGACGTGACCACGAGGGCCGGCGCGGTCGGATTCTTTGGCGAGCCCCGCGTCCTGGTCGTCCAGGACCTGCTGAGCCGCTGGTCCCGCGGGGATTCCGAGGGGGACGACGCCCCGAAGGCGGCGATGAAGGGGTTCGATATCGCGGCACTCTTCGCCGCGATCCCGGCGGTCAATGTGCTGATCCTGACCGACCCGAACCTGGCCTCGGTCCCGGCGGCGGTCAAGAAGGTGTTGCCCCCGGACGCGACGGTGACCGCCGGGGAGCCACCCCGCGGCCCGGCCCTGCTGGCGTGGTTGGCCCGAATCGCCGCCGCGGCCGGAGCCAGCCTCGACCAGGCGACGGCTCGTCACCTCGCTGACCACCTGTTCCCCAAGTCGTGGGCCTCCAAGCCTACCAATGCCCGCTATGACCGGCCGCCGGACCTCGAGCTCGCCCGCAACGAGGTCGAGAAGCTGGCGGCGGCGGCAAACTTCGGACAGATCGAACGGCGCCACATCGACGCGCTCTCCCCCAGGGGCGAGCAGGACCGCTTGTTCCCGTTCACCGACGCCGTGGCCCAGGGGCGACTTCCTGCCGCGCTGACCGAACTCGACCGGTTGCTTGCCGAGGGCGACGAGCCCTACCGCCTGACGGCCCAACTCTACCAACAGGCGGAAATGCGATTCGCCCTCGCGACGGCGGGGCCCCGGCGTGATCCGGTGGCGGTCGGCCGGGACCTCGGTCTGCCCAATCCGGCCAGGATGTCGAGTATCGCCGCCAACCGGCGCAGCCGCGATGACACGGACCGTGCGGATCGGGAACAGTTGACCCGGATGCTCGCGACCGAGCGGATGATGAAGTCCGGCGGCCTGCGTCGCCCGGAGGACGTCATCTATCACCTCGTCACGGGTCAGGCGATCCCCGGCCGCGACGAGGGCGGCACGTGA
>JACCVE010000129.1 GCA_013698285.1 Chloroflexia bacterium
TCCCGCCGCCGCCCCCGGCCGCCCCTCACCACGACAAGGCCTGGACCCGCCAAACTCGGACGAGCAGCGCGCCGCGTGATACGGATTCCGCCTTCGGCGTCAACGTCCGCTGCCCACCGTCGGGGAGGACCTGGTGTCGTCCGGGGCCAGGCTGGTGCTGCGATCTGATTGCCGCCGGTGCCTCCAAGGTCGCGTGATCAGCGGGATTCACTCCGACCAGCGACCGGCATGGGCGGCAGGAACCCGGCACCGGGCGGGCACGGGCGCCCCTCTCGCGGGACTGCCACACGGGCTGCCCACCCACCGGCTCGGCATCGATCTCATGAGTGACGTGGAAAGTGCGCCCGTCGCGTGTCCGGGTCGGCGCGGCTAGGCCGTCGCGGTCGCTGGCAGGATCAGGGTGACGCTCGTGATCGCGCCGGGCAGGACATCGACCTCGGCCACGAGCGACCCGTCCGGCAACTGGACCCGGTGCGGCTCGCCCGGCGCGACCACCGGCACCACCGGCACGGCCACCGCCCGGCCATCGTCGCCGGTCCGGACGGTCATCCGCGGCGAGGCGCCAGGGCCCTCGGCCGGCACGATCACCAGCTCGGCCGCGACCCCCGCGCACCCGGCCGCGACCGGGGTGGAGTCGACCGGACTGACATCGGTACCGTCGCCGTTGGCCGCCCGCCGGCTGGGATCGCCGACGACCAGTTCGGGCGGGCCCTCCCATCCCTCACAGGCCAGGGCCCAGATCTCGATCGCCCCCAGCGCATCGACCGGGACCGAGGTCTCGACGGATCGCCCCGCCACCTCGACCGTCCGGTCCCGGGCCGGGGCGTACCCCGGCGCGGCCGCGACCTGGCGCACGGTGTAGGTCCCGTTCGGGACATCGATGAACCGGGTCCGGCCATCGGTGCTGTCGTCGGCGGCGTCGCAGGTCTCGAACGGGGCCACCGGCCCATCGGCGGAGACCAGAGCGTAGCAGCCCCCGGCCACCACCGCCCCGGTCTCCCCGTCCAGCGACCGGACGACCAGGTTGCCGAACGACGGCAGCACGTAGTTGACGGCGACCAGCGACACGCGCTCGCCCGGCACCACCGTGAACGGGTCGCTGAGGGCCAGGCGCTCCCCCTGGCCGGCGAACAGCGCCCGGCCGGCCTCTGGCACCGGCACGGTCAGGATCGCCCGGCCATCGGCACCGGTCTGGCCCCGCGCGATCACCCGGTCATCGAACGGGTCGTCCCCGCCCGGGTCGGTGACCTCGAAGGTCACCTCGTCCGCCGCCGCCAGGCGACAGCCGACGGGGGGATCGCCCAGGGCCGGGTCGAATGGCATCTCGTCCAGCACCCGGTAGTAGGCGCTCCGGTTGAACTGGAAGGCGTCGGCGCAGACCAAGCCGGTGATCGTCAGGGTCACCGGCTCGACGTCGCTCGCCGTCGTGGGCCCTCCGGTCGCCGCCGGGGTCTGGACCGGCATGGTCGGGGTCGTCGCGGCGGGAGACTCGGTCACGGGGACCGGTGTCTCGGCCGGGTCCCCGGCCGCGGTCGTATCGACCGGGGGGACGAGGTCGGTCGTCGGGATGGGCGGCGGTGCCTCCCCGGGCTGCATTTCGAAGAAGAGGGCGTGGTAATCGCGCTGCCCGGCGGAGGCCATCGCCACGGTCACCCGCTGGTCGGCGGCCGGTCCCGGGGCCACGAACCCGGCCGGGGCGCCCGTCAGGGCGACGATGTAGGCGCCGGCGGGCAGGTCGAACTGCGTGATCCCGGCCGGGCCGGTGATCGCCTCGACCACGGAACTGCCGCGTTGGCCGCTGGCCGGGTCGGGCAAGGTGTAGACGGCCACGGTCGTGCCCGGGATCGGGGAGCCGTCGGCGGCGCTGAGGACGATGGCCTCGACCACCCCGGCCGAGACCTGGGCCACGAGGTCGATCCGGATCGGTATCGCCGCCTCGGCCGCCGCGATCGTCAGCGGCACCGGCCCGCCGGAGGGCTCATAGCCGTCCGGGCTCGCCGTCTGGACCACGAACAGCGGGACCTCTTCCGGCACCGCCACGAAGGTGGCCGTCCCATCGGCCCCGGTCACGACCGGGTCGACCACGGGTGACGAACCGGGGACGAGGGCGCCGTCGAGGACGCCGGTCCCGTCGTCCGGGAGGGATTCCCCGGCTACCTCACCCGTCGCCGCGCCGGTCCCATCGGTGTCCCCGGGGGCCTCGACGGCGCCGAACAGGCTCACCTCGACAC
>JACCVE010000142.1 GCA_013698285.1 Chloroflexia bacterium
GGCACGGCCGCCCCGGAAGGTGGCTATCCACCCGCCCTGATCTACCAGACCGCCGCCCACGAGACCCTCACCTCCGACGGTGACGATCCGGGGGCGATCGCGGCGGCCTGCCTGAACTTGTCCCTCATCACCGGCAACGTCGGCCGGGCCGGCGGTGGCGTCGCCAACCTGCGCGGACCGGCCAACTACCAGGGCGTCACCGACATGGGCGCCCACCCCCGCCGGTTCGGCATCGGGTCGGACCTCACCGATCCGGCTGCCCGGGATGCCTACTCCGCCGCCTGGCTGCCCAGGTGGGCCGAGCGCGCCACGACGCGCAACGGCTTCGTCCCGGTCCGGGAGCTGCCCAGTGGCCAGGGCCTGGGCCTGATGGACCTCCCAGCCGCGATCGCCAGCGGCAAGGTCACGGCGATGTACGTCGAGGGCACGATCGCCGGACGCCATTTGGCGATCAACCAGCCGCTCCTCGACGCACTGGCGACCCTGCCGTTCCTGGTCGTGGCCGACTCGTACCCGTCTCCCCTGACCGAGATCGCCCACGTCGTCCTGCCGAAGTCACTCTACCTGGAGAAGGACGGCACCTTCACCAGCTTCGACCGGACCGTGCAGCGGGTCCGCTCCGTGGTCCCGCCGATGGGCGAGGCCAAGTCGGGGACGGAGATCATCCAGGCGCTCGCGAAGCGATTCGGGTACGGACTCGACATCGGGCACCCGGCCCGGCTGATGACCGAGATCGCTGGCCTGGTCCCGGATTACGCCGGCATCTCCTACGCTCGCCTGGAACGAGGCGGGATGTCCATCCCGGCCACCCCGGACCCCTCCGGCCTCCCCGTCACCGCTAACGCCCGGTTCACGCCGATTCGCTAGTCGCCCCACCCGGCGGCCGAGGAGTCAACGCGCGATGCTCGACGAGATCAAGGGCTTCGGGATCACCCTGAAGCGTCTGGCCAAGCCGACCGCCACCATCGCCTACCCGGACGAGAAGCGGCCGATGGCCGAGCGCTACCGGGGCCTCCCCTCCCTGCGGACCGACCCCGAGACCGGAGAGGCGCTGTGCGTCGCCTGCGGCCTCTGCGCCCGGATCTGCCCGACCTCCTGCCTGGAGATGCACGTCGTGCCCTCGGAGGAGGGGGACAGGGAACTCGGGGAGTTCATCCTCCGCTCCGGCCGCTGCATGTTCTGCGGCCTCTGCGCCCAGGTGTGTCCCGTTGACGCGATCACGATGAGCGACGAGTACGAGTTGTCGGTGACCGAGCGCGACGGCCTCATCTACACCAAGACGGAACTCGCCGCGATCGGCACCCAGTCCGCCGTCTGGTGGGAGGCCGGCTCGGGCGCTGACGATGATTCCCGCCTCCCCCGCGATGGCGCCTACGACCGGTTCCGGGAAGCGGTGGCGGAGAACGAATACGAGAAGCGGTGAGGCGCCGGGGTCGTCCCGGGTCTCAGTCGGCCGGCGCAGCCAGTCCTCGCAGCGTCGCCATGTTTTTCCGGTCTCCCTCGCCGTCGTCCCCCTTCTCGGTCTCCAGGATGCCGGGGAGGTCGCGCCAGCGCGGGTCCATCAGGAACCAGCCGAAGCCGTCCCGTCCGATCTCCCCTTCCCCGATGTGGGCGTGGCGGTCCTTCCGGCTGCCGAGCCCATGCTGGGAGTCGTTGAGGTGGATCGCCCGCACCGCGTCGAGCCCGACCGTCCCGTCGATCTGGGCGACCAGGGCGCGGTAGTCAGATTCGGCCCGGAAGTCGTAGCCCGCGGCGAAGAGGTGACAGGTATCGAGGCAGACCCCCACCCGTTCCGGACTGGCCACGCCCGCCAAGATCACCCGCAACTCGTCCAGCGTCGCGCCGAGCGTCGTCCCCTGTCCGGCCGTCGTCTCCAGCAACGTCATCGCGACCGGCGCGTCTGCCGCGCCATAGATCGAGTCGATCGCCGCGACGACCCGGGCCATGCCGGCCTCCGTCCCGGATCCGACGTGGGCACCCGGGTGGACCACCAGGGACGGCACCCCCAAGGCATCGCAGGCGCGTAGCTCGCCACCGAGCGACGTGGTCGACTTCTCCCAGAGTGCGTCGTCCGGCGTCGCCAGGTTGATCAGGTAGGACGCGTGGGCCACCAACGCGTCCGGGGCGATGCCGACCTCACCCATTTTGTCCCGGAACGCCGCGACGGCGTCGTCCGGCGGGGGCTTGGCCGCCCATTGGCGCTGGTTCTTGGTGAAGATCTGGCAGGCGTCCATCCCGTATTCGGCGGCCCGTTCGAGGGCCCGGAACGTCCCCCCGGCGGTCGACATGTGAGCACCGAGCCGCATTCGTACCTCCTCCTCCTGGACTGGGGACCACAACGCGGGGCACCGTCAGTCCGACGCCGCACAGCGTATCATGGCCGCGAACGGACGGCCTCCCGGTAGGGCTGCCGGTGTTCACCTCCACCGTCTGCCGAGCGGTCCGCCGACCATCCTGCCAAGCGCCGAGGTGTTACCCGTGCCGGTAGAGCCAACCCCTATCCACGTCTCCCTGGTCGTGCCGGCCTATAACGAGATGGCGCGAATCGAGGCGTCGCTGGCGGCGATCCTCGATTTCTTCGCCCACCAGCCGTACACCACCGAGGTCATCCTCGCCGACGACGGCAGCACCGACGGCACGGCCGAGACGGCCCGCGCCATGCTCGCCGGTCACCCGACCGCTCGCGTGTTGACCATCCCCCATGGCGGCAAGGCCCGGGCCGTCCGGCAGGGCATGACCGAGGCCCGCGGGGAATTGATCGCCTTCTCCGACATCGACCTGGCAACGCCCCTGCACTACCTCGACGACCTCCGTGCCTCGGTCCTCGGGGGCTGCCACATCGCGATCGCCTCTCGCGAGGGCATCGGCGCCCGCCGCCTGGACGAGCCGGGGTATCGCCATGTCATGGGCCGGGTCTTCAATCTCCTGGTCCGGATCGTGGTCTTGCCGGGCATCGACGACACGCAGTGCGGCTTCAAGATGTTCGAGCGGCAGACCGCCCGGGCGATCCTGGCGGCGTCTCGACTGTACGCCTCGGCCGACGAGCGAGTCGTCGGACCGCGCGTCACCGCCTTCGACGTCGAATTGCTCTTCGTCGCCAAGCACCTCGGGTACCGCGTCTGCCCGATCCCGGTCATCTGGACCGCGGGCGAGAAGAGCAAGGTCAATCCGGTCAGCGACACCGTGAATAACATCAAGGACGTCCTCCGGATCCGCCTCAACGCCTGGCGCGGCCTCTACCGGTAGGGACGCGATGCCCTCTGGTCGACGCATCGGGCCCTATTTCCCATGGCCGTGCGGCACCGCCGCGAGTACGGTGAGCAGTGACGGCGCGGGCGACGGCATCACGGGGTGGGACGGTCATGGAAGGCGACCTGAACGAGTTTCAGCTCTCCGACATCCTGCAATTCGTCTCCTTCGGGAGCCGGTCGGGAGTCCTCGAGATCCTCCGCACGAACGGTGTCCACCGGATCAACTTCACCGCGGGCGTGATCACCGGGTTGTCCGCCGCCGGGTGGAGCATCTCCGAGGCCCTCCTCGAGTCCAACCTGGTGCCCCAAGAGGTGCTCGACGGGCTCGACCTAAGCAATCAGGCCGACCTGCGAGGTCCGATCCTGGCGGGCAGCTATATGTCTGCCGAGGACTGGAACGCCTTTATTGCCCGCCAGGTCGAGTCCCTGCTCTACCGCCTCTTCGACTCCCGCCATGGCAAGTTCCGGTTTCGCCAGATCGACACCATCGACTTCCAATGGCTGCCGGTCAAGATCACCACCAACCGGGCCGTCCTCGAAGGGACCCGTTGGAGCGAGACCTGGTCGCAGGTCGACCCCGCCCTACGGGCGCCCGAGGCCAGGTTCGGTTCGAGCGGCACCCGGCCCGACGCGGCGGTCAAGCTCTCGCCGACCCAGTGGCGGGTCTTCGTCGCGAGCCGTGAACCGGGATCGCTGAACCAACTGGCTACCCGTGCCGTGTTGAGCGAGGTCGAATCGCTGGAGGCCCTCAGGGCCCTGACGGGACATGGGCTCGTGGCGATCCTCTAGGTCGCCCTCCCGGTCTGTACACGGTCGATGTCCCCCCGCGACCGAACGGGACCATATCACACGGGATTCGCATTGCTGAGTACAATAGGGCCATGACGGCTTCAGGGTGGCGAAGCGAGGGGTCCGAGACCGGCGACCCTGCCGTGCGCCCCGCGTGCCTAGCGATCGGCAAGCTCACGGGTGGATGACCTGCCGGGGATCCTGTCCGACCTCAGAGAATCGTGTGTCCGGGAGTTTGCCGCCGTCGAGGCGGCGCTGATCACCGTGGACGCCCGGCTCGGCGACGTGTTGCGGGCGGCAGACACCGAGCGGGACCAGATGCAGCGATTCGTGGACGAACTCTCGCTCGAATCACGCCTCGATCCGTCAATCGGCCTCGATCCGGTGCATCCCCGGTCCACCGTCCACCTCGCGACCGTGGCCGATTCCTTGTCTCACCTCGACGACACGCTGCGCCAGGCGACCGCCCTCAAGGCGACGGTCGAGCTGCTCGTCCAACTCGCCCGCCAGTCCCAGGAACGCCTGGGTCCTGACTACGCGTTCGTCTCCGTCTTCGACCTCGATGACGCCCAGGCCCGCCAGGCGATGAACGCCGCCCGCGAGGACGAACGCAAGCGACTGGCGCGGGAGATCCACGATGGTCCGGCCCAGGTGATGGCCAACGCGATCTTCAGCGTCGAGATCGCGGAGCAGATCAGTCGCCGTTCGTCCCCCGCCCAGGCCGCCGACGAGTTGCGCCAGGTGCGAACGCTCCTTAAGGAAGGCGTGGCCGAGATCCGCCGGTTCATGTTCGACCTCCGGCCGACGATGCTGGAAGACCAGGGCCTCGTCCCGACGGTCCAGCGCTACGTGGATGACTACAGCCGCTTCTTCGGCAAGCGCGTCCACCTCAACGTCGCCGACGAGGCCCTGGACCTGAACCCCGACGAGGAACTGACGATCTTTAGGACCGTCCAAGAAGCGCTCCAGAATATCCAGAAACACGCCTCCGTGGACCGGGCCAGCGTCGAGATCCTCCGCATCGGCACGGCGCCGGAACTCGTCATCCGGGACGGCGGGCGAGGATTCGCGTCGAACGATCAACCCGCACGCCGGAACGGCGGGTCTGGTCTGCGAGGCATGCGGGACCGGGCAAAACTCGTCGGCGCCGAACTGTCGATCACCAGCGAGGTTGGTCAAGGGACGGAGATCCGGCTTCGCCTGGCCAGCCGGACGGCCACCACGGGAAAGGCGGGCACATGAGCGACCCGACACGGCGCAAGGGCCAGTCGATCAACAGGATCCAGGTGCTGATCGTCGACGATCACCCTCTCTTTCGCCGCGGCATCCGCTGGAGTATCGAGGACGAGGCGGACCTGCTGGTCGTCGGCGAGGCG
Organism: Chloroflexia bacterium; assembly: GCA_013698285.1. GTDB lineage: Bacteria > Chloroflexota > Chloroflexia > Thermomicrobiales > UBA6265 > JACCVE01. The sequence goes on from JACCVE010000142.1 coordinate 5,417, forward strand.
AGCGATGGCCAGGCTGCCCTGAAACAGATCGACCAGTACGTGCCCGACGTGGTCCTGATCGACATCAACATGCCGATCATGAGTGGCCTGGAGGTGACGCGGATCCTGAAGCGACGTCACCCCCAGACCGGCGTGATCATCCTGACCATGCACGAGGACGACGAGCAACTTTTCCACGCTATCCGGGTCGGGGCCTCGGCCTATTGCACCAAGGACGTCGAGGCCAGCCACATCGTCTCGCTGATCCGACGGGTGGCCCGGGGGGAATACCTGATCAACGAGAACGTCCTCTCCCGCCCGTTCGTCGCTTCCCGAGTCCTGGATCAATTCCGCGAGCTGTCGCAGGGTGAGGCGCCGGTCGAGGGCGTATTTTCGCCCCTGACCCCGCGCGAGGTCGAGATCCTCGACTGCGTCGCCCAGGGCAACAGCAACAAGGAGATCGCCTCGATCCTCCAGATTTCCGATCAGACCGTCAAGAACCACATCACCTCGATCCTGCGCAAGCTGGCCGTCAACGACCGCA
>JACCVE010000143.1 GCA_013698285.1 Chloroflexia bacterium
GGCATAGCCAGGGGGCGTTCGCGCGTCCGGCCCGGTGCGAGCCGCGCCCCCGAGGATCGCTCGCGACCATCACCACCTCGCCCCCGTTTCGTGGCGTGCCGGCGCTCGGCCACCTCGCCAGCCCCGCTCCGTGCCAGACCATCCAGAGACACCCGTCCGGTCGATCGTCGCCGATGCCATCCGCGGACCATCCCCATGTTTGGTGATGGTCCGTGATCGCTTCGATCGTGACGATGACGACGGGTGGAAAGATGATCCCATCCGCCGGTGAATCGATGGTCCTGTCCGGCGGCGATGGTGACACGTCGCCGCGGGCGTTCCTTCCCCGGGTGCTGGTGCGATCTCGGCACATTCGGCCATGTTGACCACCAGGTGATCGACAACCGGTCCGGCTCTCGGTAGGGTGGAGGTCCGGCCGTTTCTGGCCGGCTCGGACATCGGTCACACCGGCGCGGGAGAGGTGAGAGTGGGGACGGACACGGCGGAGAACAGCGTGGTGATGACGTCGGCGGCGGTGACCTTCGGGCGCGTGGCGCGGCCCGATGTGGTGCCGCGCCACCTTGATCCGGCCCGCAAGCCCTCCGGCTGGTCCCGGCTCGGGCCACGCCGGATCGTGGGGACCTGTGTGCACCGGATGGACGGCACCCTGTGGGGCAGCGAGACCCATTTCGTGTCGGACGACCCGCATGGCCGGGACGCGTTGGCCGACTTCGGCATCGGTGGGGCGCTGGACGGGGCGCTCGATGGCGTCATCTGGGAGTGGCTGGCCGAGGACGACGACCGGTCGCCGTGGGCCAGTGGGCCGGCCGATGGGCTAGAAGGGGACGGGGTCGCCTTCGTCCGGGCCCATGGCCGGGAGGCGATCAACCGCGACCTGCGCTCGATCGAGGTCTCGGGCCGCTTCACGACGCCCGTCACGCCCCGCCAGCTCGATGCCCTCTGCCGCCTGGTCGCCTACGTCCACGACCGGGCCGGGGTGCCGTGGCACCAGTTCCCCACCCATCCCCGCTCCGGCGTCGTCACCCAGCTCCAGCACTGGCATTTCGCGACCAAAGACTGCCCCGGCCCCGTCCTGCGCGGCCTGACCGCCACCTACCAGGCCCGCGCCCGGGCCATCATGCGGGCCGCCCAGATGGGGCAAGGTCAGGACTCCGTCTCGCCTCTGCCCCCTGGTCTCCCCGCGCCCACCCCCTCCCACGGCCAGAGCCAGAGCCACGGTCATGACCCGATGGCCGACGGCAGCCCGGCCCTGGCCTGGCTCTTCGGCGCCACCACCCGGACGTTTCTCAGCGGCGACACCGAGCGCTGGCCGGGTGGGGAACCCCGCACCTACGCCTACGACCCCGCCGGGGTGATCAGCCGGGCCTGGCTCCGCCGCGCCCGGCGGGAGGGACACTTCCCCCGCATCGCGGGCTGGCGCCAGGTCCCCGGCCCCACCGGCACCGCCGCCCCGGCCGAGGTCGTCGCCTTTGCCAACGGCTGGGTGCTGCTCCGCCGCTCGTCCTTGCCTCCCTGGGTCTGGGCCGACCGGCCAGGTGAGACCGCGTAGGACGACCTGGTACGCCGGGGGCCGGGACGGGCATCGCCGGTACGCCGCATGTGGTCGCGGCCGCGGTGATCCCGGTCCCGGGCCGGTCCCGCGACACGGGCCAGGGGAGAGCCCGGTCATGTACAGTATGGGTTCGGGTTCGCGCCGGGGGTCGGCGTCGCGGGGCGAGGGCGATGGCCGAGAGTGTCACCACCACGACCCACCCCGGATCGCTGGCCGGGTCGCCGGGAGGCGGTGGGCCGATCAACAGGGTCATCGTCAACGGCCGCTACGAGGTCGACCTGGACGACGTGCTCGGGTCCGGCGGCATGGCGGTCGTCTACCGGGGCCGCGACCTGCGGACCCGGCGCGGCGTCGCGATGCGCACGCTGCGGACCGAGTATCGCCAGGACCCCGCCCTGCGGGCCCGGTTCCGAGACGAGACTCGCCTCCAAGCCTTCGCCGCCCACCAGAACATCGCCCGGGTCTTCGACTTCTACCAGGACAGGGATGCGTGCTGGGCCGTCCACGAGCTGGTCGATGGGCGGTCGCTGCGGGCCCTCCTCGATGGGCAGGGCGTCTTCGCCCCGGCCGATGTCACCAACGTCCTCGACCAGGTCGCCGACGCGCTGGCCGACCTCCATGGCCGGGGCGTGGTCCACCTCGACGTCAACCCGCGCAACGTCCTCGTCACCCCCCAAGGGACCGTCAAGCTGATCGACTTTGGCCTGGCCCAGACGGCGGGCACGGTTCAGGAGGCGATCGGCGGCGTCACCTTCGGGACCGCGGCCTACCTCTCGCCCGAACAGGCCGCCGGGGAGCCGCTCGGAGCCGCCGCCGACATCTACGCCCTCGGCTGCGTCGTCTACGAGCTCCTCA
>JACCVE010000219.1 GCA_013698285.1 Chloroflexia bacterium
GGACGGGGCCCGCCGGGGTAACGACGGACACGCGCCCGGCGACGCCCGCCATGCCCGCCCGCAAGCCCGCCACGGCGGCGGCCAGAGGGGTCGGCAGGGCCCCGCCGTCCGTCCGGTCCAGCGCCCGCAGGCGATCCAGCCATCGCTCCCCGTCCGGGGTCGCCAGCCGGGTCGCACCGGCGTGGTCGAGGATTACGATCCCGGAACGCTCGGGCGGCGCCTGGTCCGGCGGCGACGGGGTCAGGGCCCGCTCCCGCCTGATCGCGGCGGCGAGGCCCGCCCCGACCGTGGGGACCAGGGAGCGGACGAACGCCACCTCGCCGGACCGGAACGGCCGTGCGGCGTCGCGCCGGTACAGTTGTAGGGCGCCCGACCAGCCGGACCGGGTCGGAAACGCCGCCATCAAGACCCCACCGACCGGGCTACGCAGGTCGTGGAACGCGGTCTGGTGGGCCCGGGCTCCGACGGTCGCCATCGTCGCCGGCGGATAACCCCAGCACCGGTCTGGATGGTCGTGCAACGCGACCGCGGATAGCCCCGCCCGCATCAGGAACGGCAGCTCGGCGTAGGTCAGCGGGTCCGATCGGAGGTACACGCCCGAAAACCACTCCGCCCGGGCGGCGTGATCGTTGTCGCTCGACGCTAGGAGGCGATTGATCAGGAGAGTCTGGCCGTCGATGCCGAAGAACCGGTACCCGTCGTGGGGCACGACCCCGGCCAGGGCCCTGGTCACCCCCCGTGCCAGCGCCGCCGGGGTAGACGCCCGGACCGCGAGGTCCTCCACCGCCCGCCGCGCGTCGTCTTGGGCGCGGCTCAAGCGCGGCATGGGTGCCTCCGGGCGGCAGGCGGCAGGAAGGATCGGGTTGGCGACGACGGTCATCGTGACAATGGACGTAGTAGATTACAGCGACGACCGATGTTGGATGCGCACTATTGTCCCCCGGGGGCGTGGTGTTGCCAAGGCCGGCGCGGGAGACGGGCCATGAACGACCGGACCGGGCGAATCACCTTCAACCTGGCCGGCACCTGTGCCTCGGTCGCGCTGCTCCTGGCGCCCTTCTCGCGGTCCAGGCGCACCAGCGGGTCGCTCGACGATCCCTCCGGGTTCAGCACGCTCACCACCCATACCGAGGGATTGCGCGCGTGGGCGATCTCCGCGTTCCTCGGCGTGGCGGTCGCCCTCGGCGCCTTGCTCGTCGGCTGGTTCTTCACCATCCGCGATCGCCCCACCGTTGCCCTCGGGGCCGCCATCTGCTTCGGCACCGCCGGCGTGGGGCTCGGATATGCCGCGGTCGCCGCTTTCTCCCGCTGGCTGGTACTCCTGGAGGAACGTTCGGCGCCACGGCCGTACACGGACTACGACCTGCACATCGCCTGGGGCCTGGTCACCGTCGCCTTCGTCGCCCTGGCGGGGGCGATCCTCTCCGGTCTCCTCGCCCTCTCCTGGGCGGTGGCGTCCAACGCGAAGCGACCGGCGGCGAGAGCGACCTCGGCGGCCGCGCGAACCCGACACGCACCAGATCACCGACGACTGGTGATGTGACACCTCTGGCCACGATCGCGGATCGTTGGTATCCCGTCCCGACCAGCGTACCCGCACTGCGCACCGGAGTCGTCCCATGATCAGGTATACCGCGCTGATCGCGATTGGGCTGGCGTTCGTGTCTGCCTGGGTCCACCTGGTATTGGCGCCCTACTTCTTGCCCGGATGGCTCGGCGGTCCGGTCGAAAGTTTGGAGGTCCTGGACTGGCTCGGGGGGCCGATTGCCCAGATCGAGGCGCTCCACGACTGGGCCGTCGCCGCCTTCCTCGGGGCGGCGGTCGCCCTCGCTTCCCTCGGCGTTGGCCGGCTCTGTTCGTCGGGCCAGGGCGCCCTGGCTGCCCTCGGTGCCGCCCTCCTCTTCGCCGTGGCGACGGCAGGACTCGGCTACGCCAGCGTCGCGGCCATCTCCAGCGGGCTCGATCTCCTGGCCGAACGGTCGGGAACCCCCGAGGACGAGCTCCTCATCGCGGGCGGACTCATCATCGCGTCGGTCGTCGCCCTGACCGGGACGATCCTCGCCGGGCTCCTCACGGTCAATCGGACGGTCACGTTCGTGGTCCGACGGTCTGCGGCGACGCGGTCCACCTCGGTCATCGAGACATGACGTTCGCTTGAACGACCCATCATCTCAAGCCTCGTGGTCTGCATCGAGATCGAGACCGAGATGCGATCCGACGGTTTCCCACCAATCCCACACTTGGTCGATCACCTGGCTGAGGTGCGGCCATCCCGTCCGACCGACCCACTCCGGGGGACCAATTTCCTCCCAGGTGAGAGGGTCATACCGATGACGATGATGCTCGTCCAAGTGACCCTCGCGGGCATAGCGATGGGCGTTGTCGTACCGAAAGATTGGCCGATCGCGGCGCCCGCAAAGCCGACATGGTAGCTATACCGGATGGTGCGCACTTGGTCCCGCTCGTTGACCTCGAGCGTCTTCTCGACATCGATGAACAATTGGTGAAGGCAATGAATCCGTTGCCGGATCTCGAACCGGTCTTCGCCGATGAAGGTGTATTGGAGGTCGTCGGAGACGACGACGTTGTCACGCCGGTCGTCGAGGTGCCGGTGATGGACCTTCAAATAGTTCTGGATCGCATTCCAACCGTGGGGGTCGCCTCGCTACTCAGGCCTCGATGTGCTTGAGGAGGTCAATGTCCATCAGCCAACGACACACGTCTCGCGTCTCTGTCAACTCACCTCGCTCGATTGCGAGGTGG
>JACCVE010000224.1 GCA_013698285.1 Chloroflexia bacterium
GGAGGAGACCGGGCCGTTTCCCTGTCGCTGGTGCCGGTCGACCCCGCCGCGCCCGCCTCCGACCTCTTCGCGCTGACCGACCCGCCCTGCGGCTTCGCCGGGCCCTGACCAATTCCTGGTGGCGTGGTCCCAGTCACCCCGATGTCCCGGTCCGGACCAAGCCGACCGGCGTGGCGGGCGACGCGCCTCCGAGTCCGTCCCCGAGCCAGGCCGCGGCCCGCTCGACCCGGGCTATGTCCTCGGGGAGGGTGATCGCCTCCCGAGCGGCGTGCAAACCCAGGCGGGCCTGGTCGATCAGGGTGTCGTGGCGCCCCGGCGGCACGTTCTCCATGACCCGTCGCAGCGTGGTCAACACATGTTCCATCACCGTCACATCCGCCGCCCCATAGTGCCGGACTTGGCTGAAGGCAACGATCGCCAGGCTTCCGAACGTCGGGCCGGGCAGGATGACCACTCCCCGGCCCCGGGGACCGCACCGGATCGCCGGACGGTCCGGCCGCCGGCCGACCTCGACCAGCACCTCGCCCATCCGATCGAGGCACATGGTTGCCGTGGTCGGGTCGTTGATGCCGGGAGACAGCGACTTCAGTGCGATATCCGCCAGTTGCCGCATGCCCAGATCGATGTCGGTCTGCAGCGTCCGTTCCATCCCCACGGTAACCGCGGTGCGGATTTGCTCCTCGACGGCCCGCCCCGCCGAGGCGGGCCAAACAGATGCCAGCGGGGCATGTGGCGTCAGGAAGCCACCAACGGGCGTATCGAGGCGTACCACCAGGTGGTCGATCCCGGTCTCATCATCGGTCGCCAGGCTCTTTAGCATGTCCACGGCAATACGTTGCACGTAGCCTCCGGACTCCATGCGGACCTGATAGGCGAGCGCTTCCGGCAATAGTGGCGGCTCGGGGAGTGTGCCACCGTCGTCTTCCGGAAAGACCTCGTTCAGCATCGCCAGGGTGTCCGCCTTGGCCCGTTCGATGATCACCCCGGCCTGGATCGACCGCGTGATGTGGTGGATGTAATAGATCAGAAAGCCGACGCTGATCAGGGCCATGACGATCGCCACCGTGACGGAGATGGCCGGCACGAACGATTCGCCGGATTCGCTCTCGGACCGGATCGCTCGCATGACCAACAGCGCATAGGTGAAGGTGCTGATGAAGACCCCGAGGACCAGTTGGTTGCCCCGGTCGCCTGTGAAGGTCCGCAACACGCGCGGCGTGAACTGACTCGAAGCCAGTTGCAGCGAAACCACGGTCAGGGAGAACACCACACCGATGACGGTGATCATCGTGCCCGAGATTGATGTCAGGACGCCTCGCGCCCCCTCGGCCCCACCACCGAAAGCCCAGGTGTAGGCGATCGAAGAGCGCTGCCGCTCGTCCAGCCGGACGGCCTCATCGACCCGGATCAACCCCAAGGCCAACAGCGCCGCGCAGACCGTCAGGATCGCGGGCACGAACCAGAGGCTGTCTTGGAGGTCGTACCACCAAACCGAGATCCGTTGCCATAGTCGCCGGTGTCCGATCATGGCAGGTCCCTCTCCACGCTTCATGGCCGGTGTGGTCGATCGGCGTGAGGCGTCGCGCGATCTCGTCCGGTGATCGGCCCGAGTATAGGCGCTGATGAGCGGAACGCCTCCTGCGATAACGTCCAGGAGCGTGTGCTCGCGCGGACGCATCATGGGGACGGGTATCATGTATCCCCGTATCACCCGGGGTTCGTGTCTGAAGGTTCTCCTAGACGATGGAGCGTTGATGTGACCCTCGACCCGATCACCCACGACTACCTGGCCCTGGCCCACGGCATCGACCGCCTCGTGCCCGGGTTCATCGACGCCGACGTCGGTCCACCCCGCGAGGCCGACCGGCTCGGCGACGCCGAGCCCGCCACCCCGCTCGGCCTGCTCGAACAGGCCCGGGCCCTGGCCGGGCAGGTCGCGGAGGCGGATTACCCGGAACGACGCCGCGCCTACCTCGCCGCCCAGGTCGCGGCGATGGTCGAGGTCTGCCGGTCCCTGTCCGGCGAGGCGATCGACTACGCGGCCGAGGTGCGGGGGCGCTTCGACATCGAACCCGCCCACACCCCCGAGGCGAACTTCGACGCCGCCATCGCGGCGATCGACGATGCCCTGCCCGGTAGCGGCCCGATCCCGGTCCGGATGGCCGCCTGGCGGGAGCGGTTCGAGGTCGCGCCCGAGGTGGCGATGGACCTCCTGGACGTGATCGTGCCGGAGATCCGCCGCCGCACGCTGGCCTTCGTCGACCTGCCCGACGGCGAGGACGTCGCCTTTGCCCTGGTGCGGGATCAGCCGTGGAGCGGCTACAACTGGTTCTTGGGCGAATCCCGCTCCCGGGTCGAGCTCAACACCGACCTGCCGATCCGGGCCAACGGTCTGACCGGTCTGGTCTGCCACGAGGCCTATCCCGGCCACCACACCGAGCACAGCCTGAAGGAATGGCACCTCTACCGCCAGCGGGGCTGGGACGAGCACGCCGTTCAACTGATCAGCACGCCCCAGGCGGTGATCTCGGAGGGCATCGCCACCCTGGCCGAGACCGTGGTCTTCCCGGCCGGGGAACTCCACGCCTGGCAGGCCGAAACGCTCTATCCCCGGGCCGGCATCACCGGCGACCCCGGACGGGAGGCCCGTCTCGATGCGGCCCAGCGAGACCTGCGGGCCGTCAACGCCAACGCCGCTCTCCTCCTGCACGGGGGCGGGGCCAGCGAGGACGAGGCCGTCGCCTACATCATGCGCTACGGGCTCCGCGACGAGGCCGACGCCCGCCAGTCGCTCCGCTTCATCACCGACCCGACCTGGCGAAGCTATGTCTTCACCTACCACGCCGGCCGCGACCTGCTCGGCCGCTGGCTGGACCGCGGCGCCCCGGACCAGGCCACCCGCCTGGCCCGCTTCCGCGACCTGCTCACCACCCAGGTCACGCCGTCGCTGGTGGCGGGGTGGCTCGCCGCCGGCCCGGATGACGACGGGACCAGACAAGGCGCGGGAGGTCAGGACGGCGTCGAGCCCGCCCTCGACCCCGTCAGCGAGGCGCCGGCGGCGATCCCCAGCCCAAGCTAGTCGCGGTGGGGATCGCCTCGTTACCGTCAGCCCCCGTGGGAAACCGCGCCCGCCATCTGCCTAGTGGTGACATTGAGGCGGTTCCACAGGTTGATCATGGCGATCGACAGCACCAGTGCCGAGAGCGCCGCCTGGTCGTAGTGCCGGGCGGCCTCGGCCCAGATGTCGTCCGGCACCGCGTCGGGCCGGTCGCTCAGCCGGGTGACGGCCTCGGTCAGTGCCAGCGCGGCGCGTTCGGCGTCGGTGAAGTAGGTCGTGTCCCGCCAGGCCGCCACCGCGAAGACCCGCGCGTCGGTCTCGCCGCCCCGCCTGAGGTCGCGCGCGTGCATGTCGACGCAGTAGCCGCACCCGTTGATCTGGCTCGCCCGCAGGTGGACCATCTCGAGTGTCCGCGGCGGCACGCCGCCCCCTCTCGCGGCGGTCGAGACGGCGACCAGGCCGTCCATCGCCCCGGGCACCGTCATCGCGGGGTTGCCCATCCGTTCTCGCATGTGGTCACTCCTTGTCACATCGACGTCACATCGACCGCGGCTCGGCCGTCACTCCTATGACGGATGAGGTGGGAGGAATGTGACCGATGACTGAACACGACTGGCTGGCGGAACGATTCGAAGCCCAACGGCCCCACCTGCGGGCGATCGCCTACCGGATGCTCGGCGCGTCCGGCGAGGCGGACGACGCCGTTCAGGAGTCCTGGCTCCGGCTCAGCCGTGCCGGCTCTAGCGGCGTCGAGAATCTCGGCGGCTGGCTGACGACGGTCGTCGGCCGGGTCTGCCTCGACATGCTGAGGTCGCGCAAGTCGCGGCGCGAGGAACCGTTCGACGACGACCTCTCCGGCCCTCCGGGGGGCGTCGCGGCTGCCGGGGACGGGAGCGACCCCGAAGCCGAAGCGGTGCTGGCCGATTCGGTCGGACTCGCGCTGTTAGTGGTCCTCGACACGCTCACCCCCGCCGAGCGGCTCGCGTTCGTGCTGCACGACCTGTTCGCCGTGCCCTTCGACGAGATCGCGCCCATCGTGGGGCGCTCCCCAGACGCGGCGCGGCAGCTCGCGAGCCGCGCCCGCCGCCGGGTGCGGGGACCGGCCACGGTGTCCGGAGCCGATCTCGCCCGGCAGCGAGAGGTCGTCGGGGCCTTCCTCGCGGCGTCGCGAGAAGGTGACTTCGACGCGTTGCTCGCGGTCCTCGACCCCGATGTCGTGCGCCGGGCCGATATCGCCGGATCACCGGAGGTCCGTGGTATGACGGCCGTGGCGGAGCAGGCGCTCGGTCACTCGGGGCAGCCCCGATTCACCCGGTTGGCGATCGTGGATGGCACCGTGGGCGTCATCGTGGCCCCGGGGGGGCGGTTAGGGATGGCGCTCCGCTTCGTCATCGCGCACGGGTCGATCGTCGAGATCGACGTGATCACCGACCCGGCACGCCTCCGCCGGCTCGACCTCGCGGTCCTCGACGCCTGACCAGCCGGCTCACGTCCGGCCATGGCCCCCGGTCGGACATCGGGGTCGATGGTACCCGGGCGGGATGCTCCGCCCGGGACCGATGGCGGTGAGGAATCAGGCGGTGGGGGAGCCACGTGGTGGGGAATCAGGCGGTGATCGTCCCGACGCGGGGTCGACGGCCCCGGTGTGGTCGGCAGAGGGGACATTCGCCCCCGCGCCGGAGTGCCCGGCGCTGTCCAGGAGCGCCCGACCGGCCCCAGTCCTCGCGGGTGCCCTGCTCAGACGGCCAGCGCCGGACCGCGCGATATCGAACGGGGCAACGCGCGGGAAAACGAGCGCCGCCGGCCAGCCCGGAGAGGGCGGCCGGCGGAACGGGGCGGGTGCGGGATGGAACAGAGCCCCCCAGCCAGCGTGGCCGGGGGTGGCACGCCGGCTCGACGGTGCGACGACCGACCCGGGCAAATGGCTGGACTGGATCGACCGGCCGCACCGGGGGGGCGCCGATCGTTAGCGGTACCAGCCGAACGGCTGCGACGCGGTGGCGTGGCGCTGCATGTCGCGGCGGGCCTCGTCGGCGGTCGGGTAGCCAACGCCGGAGCGGAGGACCTCACCGTAGTAGCGGTCGAAACGAGAGCCGGTGCGGCTCGGGCGGCGGAACAGGGTGCGGATGGTCTTCATGGTGGGCTCCAGGGGTGGGTACGCATCGGTGCATATCTTCATATGCTCACATTGGCATAAGTGTATCTCATTGGGCGCCCACATGCAACCCCCGGGACGTCAAATATTGGTCAACTCTGTCGCCCGCGCACAGTCCAAACGGGCGAGGACGGCGTCAC
>JACCVE010000230.1 GCA_013698285.1 Chloroflexia bacterium
GACCACCTATGCCCAGACGATTCGGGACCCGGCCGCCCTCGAACAGACCCTCACCGAGCGGGAGGCGGAACTCGAGCGATTTTACGGTCTCGACGACGCCTGGTACGTTCGCCTCCCGCCCCAGGTATTCCGCGTCCTGACCCTCGACCTCGGCGAGGCCCGGTCGCTCCGGACCGCCGACGGCAGCAATCGCATCTCAGCGATCATCCTGGAGCGGTTGCCCTACACGATCTTCCTTCTCACGACTTCGAGCGTCATCGTCGCCGTCGTCGGCCTGCTGGTCGGGGCCAGGATGGCGACCCGGGTCGGCAGCCGGGCCGACCGGGCCCTGGCCTACGTGGCCGCGATCACCTTCGCGGTGCCGACCTGGTGGCTGGGCATCCTGCTGATCGTCGTCGTCTCCTTCCAACTCGACTGGCTGCCAGCCGGGGGGATGTACAGCGTGCCGCCCCCGACCGGCCGTTGGGACCGGACGGTGGACCTCGCCTACCATGCCATCCTGCCGATCCTGACCATGGTACCGATCAACATCGGGCCCTACGTCTACTCGGTCCGGACCATGACCGTCTCCACCGCACAGGAGCCTCACGTCCAACTGGCCCGGGCCAAGGGGCTGCCGGAGAGCCGGATCACCCGCCGCCACGTCCTCCGCGTCGCCGCTCCGCCGATCGTCACCGGGCTGATCCTCGGCCTGGCCGGATCGCTGTCCGGCTCGATCTTGGTCGAGACCGTGTTCAACTGGCAGGGCATGGGCCGCCTCTACTACGACGCCGTCTCCGGCACGCCGGATGAGGGCGTCATCGTGGCCCTGACCTTCATCTTCACGCTGATGTACGTCGCGGCCCGGTTCCTCCTCGATGTCCTCTACGTCATCCTCGACCCCCGGGTGCGGTACTGATGATGAACACGACATGGTGACGGCGATGGACGCCGACATCCTACCCCCCGGCACCGACGCCGCCGTCGAGGACGACGAGACGGCGCGCTCGCCCCTCCGGGAGGCGTTCGGGCTGCTGGTCGCCAGCGGCGTCGGCCGGGCCGGATTGGCCCTCTTCACCGTGCTGATCGGCATCTCGGTCTGGGTCCTGGTCACCTATCCGGACGATTTCGGCACCGATCGCTGGAGCGACCCCAACGTCTGGGCCGACAACCCCCGGGCCGCGCCGCCCGTCTGGACGACCTGGCTCGGCAACGAAGCCCTGCCCCACCAGACCTTCAGCCGGACCGAACCCTCCACGACCCAGGCGATCCCGGCCGGCGAGGTCCGCACCTACGATGTGCCACTCAGCCTGCCGGGCGATGCGTTCCCCGATGCCCTCTCGGTCACCGTCCATGACCTGAACTACGCCTCCCGGCCGCCGGTCGTCACCCTGACCCTGGTCCGCCCGGACGGGGCGTCGGTCCCACTGGCCAACCTGGTCGCCCCCGGTCCCCGCCCGGGCGAGGCGGCACCCTATCGCCGGTTCTCGGCACCGCCTGAACGGCTCCTGCTGACCAGCCAGCCGACGGCGGCCCAGTCGATCGCCCGCGCCTATGCCGAGCGCTACCCCGGCGTCACCCCGCCCGCGGATCTCGGCGGGAGCTTGAACCGGGCCCTGTTCGGGGTCCCCTCCCCGTCCGGCGACGGCACGGTCGAGGCCCTGCCCGGCGACTACGTCCTCCGCATCGCCCTGGTGGTCGCCGACCCGGCCGACACCCTCGGCGAGGTCTCGGTCGTCCTCGGCGGCACGGTCTACGGCCTGATGGGGACCGACACGCTGGGTCGCGACCTGTGGGAGGGGCTCCTCTACGGCTTCCCGGTCGCCCTCCTCATCGCCGCGCTGTCGTCCGTCGCCGCGACGGTGATCGGGGCCAGTCTCGGTATCCTCAGCGGCTACGCCGGCGGTGCCACCGACGCCGTGATCCAGCGCCTCAGCGACATCGTCTCCAACGTGCCGACCCTGCCGCTGCTGATCTTCCTCGTCTTCGTCCTGGGGGCTAACCTGTGGCTGATCATCCTGGTCCTGGTCGCCTTTAGCTGGCCGGGCCTGACGATCGTCGTCCGTTCGATGGTCCTCCAGGTCCGCTCCGGCCAGCTCGTCGAGTCGGCCCGGGCCCTGGGTGCCTCGCGGCGGCGGATCATGCTGCGCCACGTCTTCCCGCAGGTGGCGCCGTTCATCGTCGCCCAGATGATCTTCTTCGCCCCCGGCGCGATCCTGGCCGAGGCCTCCCTCAGCTTCCTCGGCCTCGGCGACACGACCATCCCGACCTGGGGCCAGATGCTGCAGGCCGGATTCCAGACCGGCGCCCTCTACGTCGGCTACTGGTGGTGGGTGATCCCCCCGGGCGTCCTGATCATCTTCACCGCCCTCGCCTTCATGCTGCTGGCCCTGGCGATGGAACCGATCGTCGACCCTCGCCTGCGGGACCCGTCATGAGCGGAGCGAGGACCGGCCGGGACACTCCTGACATCGCCCCGGCGGGACATCGTGAGATCCGAGGGATGCGACCCATGCTCGCGACCGACGCCTTCCCCGCGACGTTCGCCCGTCTGCGCGCGGTGCTGGCGCCCCTCGCCCCATCGCTGCTGGTCACGACCGACGGCCCGGACAGGTTCTCGCTCGACGCGCCGTCGTCGTCCCTGTATCCGGATGGCTTGTTTTGCGGCGAGGCTCGGGTCGGCAAGCGGTACGTCAGCTATCACCTGATGCCGGTCTACGTCTTCCCCGACTTGCTCGACGCCATGAGCCCGGCCCTGGCCCGCCGGATGCAAGGCAAGTCGTGCTTCAACTTCCTGGGGATCGACGACTCGGCGGTGGCCGAACTGGAGGCCCTGACGGCGGTGGGACTCGCCCGCTACCGTGCCGAGGGTCTGGTCGGTTGACGCCCAGCGACTGTCCGCCACGGTGGGAGCGGTGACCGATCCCGACGGCCCGGCGTCGGGACCGGGTGCTGACGCCGATGGCCCGGCGGGCCTCCCGCCCCCACCCGTCGGCAGTCGCGTCCAACGCATCCGCTACGATGTCCACGCGGCCGACCTCATCGCCGAGACGTTGAACGCGTCCCTCGAGCGGGCCCCGTTCCAACTCCCGGGCGCCACGGTCTGGCAACTGCTCGTCGCCGGGGAGCGGGACCGACCGGCCGCCCTGCTGACTCTATGGCCGACGCTGCGGCGGGCCGACGTGATCGCCGGGCCGGTGGCGATCGTGTTCACCGACATCTCGGCCGTGGATGTGGTCCGCGACATCGAGGTCCAGTTCCGGCGCGGCAACGGTGACTACCTGATCCTGGCCCGGGGCGGCAAGGTCATCGTCCGGGCCTGACCCTCGATGGGCTTCCCGGGAACCGGCCCGACTCGCGAAGGTCAGGCGGCCCGGATCAGACCGATGCCGAGGGTCACGGTCCCGGCCGCCAGGGACAGCGCCCCGGCGTAGACGAGGACGATCAGCCGATTTGGGCGCGTCGCCGCCGGCGAGACGATGGACAGGAAGAACCCGGCCGAGACCAGGATCGGGGCCAGCGCGACCGCGTTCCGGACGAACGACTTGGCCCCGCCCCCGAGGTCGGCCCGGTCGACGAAGAGCAGGGTCAGCAGGGCCAGGATCACCAGCACCCCGGCATGGGCGTGACCGGCCGTGAACAGCGCCCGGCGGACCGGGTTATCCATATATCCCGCCTGGTGCCGGGTCAGGTACCGCAGCAACGAGTACCCGCCGAACTCGATCGTCGGGATGACGATCATCAAGATGCCGGCGAGTCGCAACGACGCATCAGACATGGTGTTCCCCTCAGGCGCGTGGGCCGGGGTCGTGTCCCCAGACCCGACCGTGTCATCGACTGGCCTCCGGCGATGTCTCGTCGTCCCCAGCCAGGATGTCGATCGCCTCGTCCAACCAGGCAAGGTAGGCATCCTCGCGTCCCTGGCCGTTCGCCAGGGTCAGGTGCCAGAGCCGGCGCTGGCGATCCGTCGCCGGTGCCCGCTCGATCACGTCGGCCACCCCGTCGTATTGACGGCGGCGTTCTTCGTGCCGGGACCGCTGGTCCCGGAGCAGGGCGATCAGGTCGGTGTCCCGCAGCGCGTCACCACAGAAGAGCTGGACCAAGAGCGGGTCCCGGAC
>JACCVE010000180.1 GCA_013698285.1 Chloroflexia bacterium
GAGATCCTCGACTGCGTCGCCCAGGGCAACAGCAACAAGGAGATCGCCTCGATCCTCCAGATTTCCGATCAGACCGTCAAGAACCACATCACCTCGATCCTGCGCAAGCTGGCCGTCAACGACCGCACCCAAGCGGTCATCTACGCCCTCCGCCACGGCTGGATCACCCTCGAAGACGAATGACGCCGCGATCCTGCCCGGGCGCTAGCGTCGCGAGAACTGGCGGGCCATCTCGTCCTGGGTGAGATGGATCATCGTCGGGCGGCCGTGGCCGCAGGCCCGGGGGTGTTCCGATCGTTCCAGGTCAGCGACCAGTTCGCGCATCTCGGGGATGGAGAGCGGTTGTCCCGCCCGGATCGAGGTGTGGCAGGCGGTACTGATCGCCACCGCCTCCAGCCACGACGTGCCGTTCCCGCCGCTGACCAGTTCGTCCAGGATGGCCCGGAACCGGCCCGCGAGGTTGCCGCCCCTGGCCATCGCCGGGACGGACCGCACGACCACCGCCCCGTCCCCAAACGAGTCCACCTCGAAGCCGATCGCGGCCAGCTCGTCCCGGCTCCGGTCGCACATCGCCAGTTGCTCGGGGGTCAGGTCGATGACCATCGGTTCGAGCAGGGGTTGGCGATCGACCTGCTGCCCCGCCAACTGGCCCATGATCCGCTCGAACAGGACCCGCTCGTGCGCGGCGTGCTGATCGATCAGATACATCCCGGCCGGCCCCTCGGCGATGATGAAGCTGGCCCCGATCTGTCCCAGCACCCGTAACATCGGCAACCCGGACGGGTGCTCGGTCCGGTGGGCCGGTCCATGATCGACCGGCGGAGGATCGGCCGGTGGCAAAGACGGGAGCGTCGGGATGGCCATCGGCAGCGGCCGGGAATGGTCATCGCTCCGGTTGAGGGGCCGTTCCCAGCTCACGGTCGGGAGGCGGTCCCGGGGCGCCCCGGCCAGGGCAGCATGGGCCGTCCGCTGGACCGCACGGGCGGCGGCCCGCTCGTCATGGAAGCGGACCTCGGCCTTGGTCGGGTGGACATTGACATCGACCGCCGCCGGGTCGAGCGTCAGGTGGATCGTCGCCACCGGATGTCGCCCGACCATGAGCAGGCTGTGGTAGGCCTCCTCCAGGGCAAAGCCCAATGCCCGGTGTTGGATCCAACGGCCGTTGACGAAGAAGTGCATCGCCTGGCGATGGGATTTGGTCAGGGACGGCAATCCGACCCAGCCTGACACCGAGACGCCTGGCACCGCGAGCGCGGATTCCAGCGCCGGGAGCGGCAGGATGCCGCCCGCGAAGTCCGGGCCGTGGATCGCGATCGCGATCGAGGCCTGGTCCCCCTGGCCATCGGTCGCCAGTACCTGCCGTCCGTCATGGGTGAGCCGGAAGCGGATCCCCGGGTAGGCCGACGCGTAGGCCCCGATCATCCGGCCGATGTAGGTCGCCTCCGTCCCGGGTTGGCGCAGGAAGGCCCTCCTGGCCGGGACATTGCCAAACAGGTCCCGCACGGTCACCACCGTCCCGGGCGGCATCGCCACGGCCCGGACTGGCCGAACCAGCCCGTGCTCCACGATCACCTCGGCACCCGCGTCGTGGCCGGGCGGGCGACTGCGGACCGAGAAGCGGGAGATCGCGGCGATGCTGGGCAGGGCCTCGCCCCGGAAGCCGAGGGTCGTCAGGGTCGAGAGATCCTCGAAGCTCGTCAACTTGGACGTGCCGTGCCGCTCGATCGCCGCCGACAGCTCGTCGGGCCCCATCCCGGCCCCGTCGTCGGTGACCTGGATCAGGACCGAACCGCCCGCCTCAATCGCGACGCTGATCTCCCGCGCCGCGGCGTCGATGCTGTTCTCGACCAGTTCCTTGACGACCGAGACCGGGCGCTCGACCACCTCGCCCGCGGCGATCTTGCCAATCGTCTCGTCCGTCAGCCGCAGGATCGGCATGCGACGTCTCGTCTTTCTCGGGGCGCGGGGGATGGCGGGGCCGGGGCGTTCTCGTCCGGAGTATACCCCCGCCCCCTCACACACCTCC
>JACCVE010000270.1 GCA_013698285.1 Chloroflexia bacterium
GGGCTAACTCGACCACCACGGCACAGCCGATCCTGTTGTCGATGGCCTTGCCCGAGATGCGATCCGGATTGGCCAGGCGCCTGAGGGGCGCGTCATAGGCGATCGCGTCGCCGACCCGCACCCCGAGGGCCGCGACGGCCTCGGACCCGTCGCAGCCGAGGTCGAGGTACAGGTCGCGAAGTGCGGGGGCGATCAGCCGCTCCGCCGGGGGCGTGATGTGCCCGGCCTTGGCACCGATCACTCCGGGCAGTCCCCGGACCCGGACCGCGCGGCCCACCAGCAGGGTTTCGACCACCCCGCCGACGCGTTCGAAGCGGATCATCCCGTCCGGTTCGATCGCCTTGACGATGGCGCCGATCTCGTCGGAGTGGGCGGCGATCATCAGCGAGGGTGTTCCTTCCGGTCCCCGCAGCGTGGCGACGAGGTTGCCGAACGGGTCGATCTCCAGGTCATCGACGTGGTCCCGGAGATCGGCCTCCAGGCGGCGTACCAGCGCGTGCTCGTGCCCGGACACGGCGTCGATGGCGCAATAGTCACCGGTCAGGGCGATCAAGCGCTCGGCCACCGCCGGGTCGTTCACCTTCTCCACGGGATGCCTTTCGTGCCCGGAAAACCCGGGTCGTCGCTCGCTCGCGGTGGCACGCTTGCCCGTCGCGTTGTTCTCCGTATAATAGGCCACCATTTCGGCACCGATGCCCGGCGCCGTCAGGGATCACGCCCATCGCCTAACTGGCGTTCCCCGCCCAGCTCGGGAAGAATCGTCGGCCCCGGCATCGGGCCGAACGAGAGCGGGAGGGGGACCGGGGTCATCGGCAGAGACGAGGGTGTCAGGGTCAGCCCGGCACGGGGCACAGCCACCATCCATCGGCACATCGAGGTGCAGGACCGTCACGCGGGTTCGATCCCGGTCACGGCGGGGCCGGGAGAGTGAAGGCGTTGGGAGGCAGCCATGCGGCAGTTCTCGGCAGACCAGATCCGGAACGTCGGCTTTTTCTCGCACGGGGGCGCCGGCAAGACCTCCCTCACCGAGGCCTTGCTCTTCGACACCGGCCTGACCAAGCGCCTGGGGCGGGTGGAAGACGGCACGACGACCTCCGACTTTGACCCCGACGAGATCAAGCGACACCATTCCGTCAGCACCGCCATCGTCCCGATCGAGTGGCGGGAGACGAAGGTCAATATCCTCGACCCGCCCGGCTTCGCTGATTTCCTCGGCGAGGCGACGGCCGCCCTCCGAGTCTGCGACGCGGCGGTGATCCTGCTGGACGCGTCCGCCGGGGTGGAAGTCGGGACCGAGCAGGTCTGGCAGATGGCGGCCGATCGCGACCTCCCTCGCCTCCTCTTCATCAATAAGATGGACCGCGAGAACGCCGATTTCGATCGAGCCCTGACCTCGGCCCGGGACGCGTTCGGGCCCTCGGTGGCGCCGATCCAGTTCCCGATCGGCCGTGAGAAAGGATTTAAGGGCTTCGTGAACCTGCTGGACGAGCAGGCCCTGACGTTCCACGACAACCACGACGGCGGCTTCGAGGTCGGCCCCATCCCCGAGGAGTTAGAAGATACCTGTCGCGCCTACCGGCTCCAGCTGATCGAGGCGATCGCCGAGCAGGACGAGGACTTGCTGGCCCGATACCTCGATGACCAGGTGATCACCCGAGAGGAACTCGTGGCGGGGCTCCGCACCTGTGTCGAGGCGGGTTGCGTCATCCCCGTGCTCTGCGGCGCGGCGACGGGAAACAGGGGCATGCAGCCGCTGTTGGACGCCATCGTCGATTACGTCCCGGCGGCCTCGAAGCATCGCGAGGCGCTCGCCGGGCACACCAGCGACCCCGCGTTGGCCTCTGATCCGGACGGTCCCCTGGCCGCGATCGCCTTCAAGACCGTGGCCGATCCCCACGTCGGCCGGGTGACCTACCTCCGGGTGCTGTCTGGCACCTTGCGATCCAACAGCCACGTCACCAACGCCTCAAAGGACGCCCACGAACGAGTCGGTCACCTCTTCTACGTCCGTGGCAAGGACCACGTCCCGGTCGATCAGGCCGGCGCGGGCGACCTGGTCGCGGTGGCCAAGTTGGGCTCCGTCGCGACCGGGGACACGATTTGCGGCGAGGGTAAGCACGACACCGTCGAGGGGATCGCGTTTCCCGACCCGGCGTACTCGGCGGCGGTCAATCCGAAGACGAAGGGCGACCTCGACAAGATGGGTCAGGCCCTGCAGCGCATCGTCGAGGAGGACCCGTCGCTGCGGCTGTCCCGGGACCCGCGGACCGGGGAGATGATCCTGAGCGGGCTGGGTGAACCCCATATCCAGATCGCCCTGGACCGGATGACCAGGCGATACAACGTCCACGTTGACCTCGGCTTGCCTCGCGTCGCCTACCGGGAGACGGTC
This sequence comes from Chloroflexia bacterium, assembly GCA_013698285.1. Lineage (GTDB taxonomy): Bacteria > Chloroflexota > Chloroflexia > Thermomicrobiales > UBA6265 > JACCVE01. Next base: position 2,393 of record JACCVE010000270.1, read on the forward strand.
ACCGGCAAGGCCGTCAGCGAGCACAAGCACAAGAAGCAGACGGGGGGAGCCGGTCAGTACGGTCACGTCGTCCTGGAGATCGAGCCACTCCCCGACGAGGAATTCACCTTCGTCGAACGGGTCGTCGGCGGTTCCGTGCCCCGGAACTTCTACCCGGCGGTCGAGAAGGGCGTCCGGGAGGCGATCGAGGCCGGGCCGCTGGCCGGATACCCGATCACCAATGTCCGGGTCACCCTGACCGACGGCTCGTTCCACGCCGTGGACTCCAACGAGATGGCCTTCAAGATCGCCGCCCGGGAGGCCGTCAAGAAGGGGATGCTGGCGGCCAAGCCGACCCTGTTGGAGCCAGTCCTGCGGATCTGGGTGACGGTGCCAGAAGCGATGCTGGGCGACGTGATGGGCGATCTGAACGCCAAGCGGGCCCATGTCGCCGGCATGACCCCGGCCGAGCACGGGTTGACCACGATCGAGGCGACGGTCCCGGCCGCCGAGGTCCAGCGCTACGCGACCGACCTCCGGTCGATGACCCAGGGCCGTGGCACCTTCCGGACCGCCTCGGACCACTACCAACCCGTCCCGCCCCAGATCGCCGAGCAGATCCGGGCGGACGCCGAGACAAACGCCCACCACCACGACGCGGCCTGAACGGGCGGCGATCGATCGCGTCGTCACGCCCCACCGCTCGCTCGCCGCCGGAGCACCGATCTGGCGGCGAGTCGGTGGCCGGTCGAGCCCAAATCCATCGGTGGTCCCGACCCCGTTAGAGACAGCCCGTCAGGCTGGTACCGATGGTCGGCTTGGCGTACCCTGTCTTGCCAGCGGGTGAACGGACAGATCGAGCGTGGCCAGGGCTGAGGTTTGGTGAATGGTGGGGACGGCGACGGTGAAGCGGGACACGTACGAGATCGTCTTCGACGGCGGGGCACTGGGAAATCCCGGCAAGGGGTACGGGAGCTACCAGATCACGGCGCCGGACGGGGCGATGACCCGGGATCGGCTGGACTACGGAGACGGTGTCACGAACAACCAGGCCGAGTACCGGACGCTGATCGCGGCCCTGCGACGACTCTCGTTCACCCTGGGTGCCGGTGCCGGCTCGGCGAACGTGATCGTCCGGGGTGATAGCCAGCTCGTCCTGTACCAGGTCCAGGGCACGTGGAAGGTCAAGACGGAAGGGCTCCGGCCCTTGCACCGGCAAGCAGCGGACCTCGTCGGGCAGTTCGGACGGGTCGATCTCGTCTGGCACGCTCGCAAGCACAGCGTCAGCGTACTGGGCCATTGACGGCCCCCGGGCCAGCTTCGTATACTCACCGCGTCCCGCAAGGGACGAGCGGGCGGCTAGCTCAGTTGGTTAGAGCGCCACGTTGACATCGTGGAGGTCACTGGTTCGAGTCCAGTGTCGCCCACCGGAGACACCACCGGTGCTGACGGCCACCCATCTACGGGTGGCCGTTCGCGTTCGCCCCACGTCTCCTGGGCGGTTGACGCCGCCGCGCCTCGGTCGGTATCCTCAAAGACAGCGACGACTCGCGTGGAGTGACAAGGACGACGGGCCGGGACAGACCGGCCGGGGAAGGGTGACATGGGTCAGTCCGGGGATCGATGGTGGAGGGCGGTGTGTCGCGGCTTTGCCGTGGTGGTCCTCGGCACGCTCCTTCTCGCCCCCCGTCTTCCGGTCTCGGCCCAGGAGGTCCCGGAACTCAAGGTCAACAGCGCCCAGTACATCGTCATCGACGCCGGCACCGGGGAAATCTTCGCCCAGCGCGGGGCGAATGACCGGGCCGCCATGGCCAGCTTGACCAAGGTCTTCACCGCGATCGAGGCCATCGAGGCCGCCCCGGGCGAGACGATCCTCGAGACTAGCGAAGACGACCTGCTCGACGCCAACAACTCGCTGATGGGCTTCGACGCGGGCGAGCGCCTCCGGTTGGAAGAATTGCTCTATGGGCTGATGCTGCCCTCTGGGAATGACGCCGCGCTGGCGATTGCCCGGAACCTGGGCGGTCAGCCGGGTGATGATCCCGAACGGGCGGTGCGGCGGTTCGTCGACCGGATGAACCAGCGAGTCATCGACATGGGACTGCGCGACACGCACCTGGTCAACCCGCACGGATGGGGCGTCCCCGACCACTACACGAGTCCCCATGACCTGGCCACATTCGTGATGTACGCGTTGCGCTATCCCCGCTTCGTGGAACTGATCTCGGCCGAGACGTACGAGACCGCGGAAGGGTTTCAGCTCCGGAACAATAACCGGCTGCTGACCGATCTGGACTATCCCGATCTCGTCGGTGGCAAGACGGGCTACGACTGGGACGCGGGCTGGTGCCTGATCGAGGTCGCCGAACGAGACGGCAGCACGATGATCTCGGTCACCTTCGACGGCGTACACGATAACGGTGACTGGTACGACGACAACCGTGTCCTGCTCGACTATGCCTTCGACCAGAAGTCCGCCCGGGACGCGGCCGATGACCAAATCACCGGTGAGCGGGTGTCGTTCCTCGACCCGGATGCCGCCGTGATCGGCCGAGGCGCCGCCAGCGGCGCCGTCCTCGGGACACTGCCCGACCCAGTGGTCCTCGGCCTGTCCGCTCCGGGACCGGCGGGCGGGAATCCGGCGCCGGTGCCATCGGTGGTGAGACCGCCCCCGGGCGGCCTGACCCCGGCGGGCGGGCTGGATGCCAGGATGTTGCCGGCCCTCCTCGTGGCCGTGTCCATCATCGGTGGGCAAGGGGTGAAGTCGGCGGTGCGTCACCGGGAACAACGCCGGCGATTCCAGCCGTCCTGACCGGTCGGCCCCGACGATGTCGTCGCCGGTGGCGGTGTGACACAACGATGTGCACCGCGTGCCTAACCGTGCCGTGCGCCTGGCGTCTCACACGCTGCGATGCGATACCGTGGGTCACACCCCGCCGGTGACTGATATTTGACACTCCCGGGCACCGGGCCTACCATGGTGGTCACAGACGAACACGATCCCGGCGAGCAGGACGAGTATCGCCAGCGACGCGCGAGAGAGAGACCGGCCATTCGGTGTGAGGCTGGTTCGCTGCGGTCGGCGAGAAGACCCCCTGTGAGGGAGCCGCCCAACGGGCACCCGCCCACGTAAGCTGGCTCGGCTGGCCCCGTTACCGGCCGCTTCGAGCGGCGTCCCCGAGGGCGCCGGAACGAGGGTGGAACCACGTCGACCCGGCGTCCCTACGAGGATGCCGGGTCGCTGTCGTTTTCCTGCCCGCGACCGTGCCGGCGCCCTGGCCCGTGACGGTCCATCGACACGTGAGGAGGCTCCCCATGCCCGAGATCCCGATCGCCGAAGAAGTCGCCGAGATGGACCTGGCCGTCGAGACGCGTGACCCCGTCGCCTACGGCCTGGCGCGGATGCGCCACTCCGCCGCGCACCTGATGGCCGAGGCGGTCCAGGAAATCTTCCCCGACGCTAAGTTCGCGATTGGCCCGGCCATCGAGCACGGTTTCTACTACGACATCGACCTGCCCCGGTCGCTGACGCCCGACGACCTGGCCGACATCGAGAAGCGGATGGGTGAGCACCGGAAGCGGGCCGAGCCATTCGAGCGGCGGGGCATTTCCCGCCAGGACGCCCTCCTCCAGTTCGGCGATAACCCATATAAGGTCGAACTCATCGAGGGCTTCCCGGACGGCGAGGAGATCACCACCTATCGCCAGGGTAACTTCCTCGACCTCTGCCGCGGCCCCCACGTGGAGACCACGGCCGACATCGGTCCCTTCAAGTTGCAATCGGTGGCCGGGGCCTACTGGCGCGGTGACGAGCGTCGGCCGATGTTGCAACGCATCTACGGCACGGCCTGGCCGACTCAGGAGGAGTTGGACGATCACCTGCACCGGCTGGAAGAAGCGCAGCGTCGCGACCACCGGCGCCTCGGCCGGGAACTGGACCTCTTCTCGGTCAGTGAGGAGATCGGGGCCGGGTTGATCCTCTGGCACCCGCGCGGGGCGATGATCCGGTATCTGGTCGAGCAGTACGAGCAGCGGGAGCAACTCGCCCGTGGGTACGACCTGGTCTACACGCCGCACATCGCCTCAGCGAAGATCTACGAGCGGTCAGGGCACCTCGAGACCTACGCCGAGAACATGTACAGCCCGATCTCGATCGAGGAGCAAGACTACTACCTCAAACCGATGAACTGCCCAGGCCACATCATGATCTACAAGAGCCAGGTGCGGTCCTACCGCGACCTGCCAATCCGCCTGGCCGAACTGGGCACCGTCTATCGCTACGAGCGATCAGGGACGCTGCACGGCATGTTGCGGGTGCGAGGCTTCACGCAGGACGACTCCCACATCTTCTGCACGCCCGACCAGATCGGGACCGAGGTCGAGGGGGTGATCGATCTGGCCGAGCACATGGCGGCCACCTTCGGCTACGAGTTCAAGACCTACCTGGCGACGCGGCCCGAGAAGGCGATCGGTGACGAGGCGACCTGGGAACGGGCGACGGACGCCCTGCGGCAGGCGATGGAGCGCAGGGGGTTGTCATTCGAGGTCGACGCGGGTGGCGGGGCGTTCTATGGGCCGAAGATCGACATCAAGTGGGTCGATGCCCTGGGGAGGGAGTGGACCGGGCCCACGATCCAGGTCGACTTCAACCTGCCCGAGCGCTTTGATGTCCAATACATTGCCGAGGACGGCGAGCGCCACCGGGTCGCGATGATCCACCGCACGTTGCTGGGCTCGATGGAGCGCTTCGTCGGCGGCCTGATCGAGCACTATGCCGGGAACTTCCCGGCCTGGCTGGCCCCGGTCCAGGTCATGATCGTCCCGATCGCGGACGGGCAGATCGAGTTCGCGACCGCCGTCCGGGCCCGGCTGGTCGCGGCAGGCTTGCGGGTCGAGGTGGACGGCAGTAGCAACCGGATGCAGCAGAAGATTCGAGCCGCCCAACTCCAAAAGGTGCCGTACATGCTGGTGATTGGTAAGCGAGAGATGGAATCGGGCCACGTCGCGGTCCGGCTCCGATCGGGGGAGGACCTCGGGGCCATGGCGATCGAGGACTTTCTGTCCCGGATCCAGCCGGTGATCGACGCCAAGATGTTGACGTTGACCACCGAGGCGGTGGACTGAAGGATCAGACATCCGGACCGGCCCGGGATGGCTCAGGCGGGTTTCACCTGAGCCACCTCGTCGGCCCAGGGGCGGCCGGGGTTGGCCTCGCGCCAACTCAGGACGACGGCGTGGAGTCGGGGTATGAGGTCATTGAGGTCGAGGGGGGGCCGCCAGAGGTCGTCGGCCCCGGCCGCGAGCCAGGTGGTCGTGTCCGGCGCGGCCGGGTCGCCGGAGATGGCGAGGATCGGCAGATCGATCGGCTGGCGGTCCGATCCCAACGCGCCTGGGGACCGGAGCCGGTGGATGAGGTCGAATGCCGAGAGCCCGGGGAGGTCGACATCGAGGAGGACGGCGTCGAAGCTACGCAGCCGGAAGACCTCCAGGGCCAGCAGTCCGTTCGCCACCGTGCTGACCCAGAAGCCCCCGACGACCAACCCCTCGATCAAGAATTCGGCCAGTTCCTGGTCGTGGGTGATCGCCAGCAGGTGGGGCCGGTGGATCGAGGCCCGGGCCCGGGCCTCGGGCTGGTGGCGGGTCTCCTCGCTCACGATGCGACCGATCGCCACAGGGCGTTGAAGAGCCAACGGTAGGTGCCGGCGGTCTGACCGCGGAACTGGGGCCGGAACGCGATTAGGATGACCCGTCTCGCCCCGGATCGGGTCTCGATCACGGCCGGCCGGCCCGCCAGGCGGCGGGCACCGCGCATCCACCCCGCGACGACGGGGTCGCCCCGCCGGTACCGTGCCGCGACGGTCAACCCCTCGCCCTCCTCGCGGGTGAGGTCGAGCAGGACCGGCCCGACGACCATCGCCTGACCCGTGGCGGGATACCCCCACGCCAGGGGATGGGCCGGATCGATGTCCAGGCCGATCAGGGCACCCGGGGCGGCATAGACCTCTTTACCCAGCGAAGCGGCGACATTCGTGACCGGCAGGTCGAACGCCTCGATCACCACGCCGGCAGCCTCTCCCAGGCTCACGACCGTACCGCCGTCTTCGCCGAACGCGCGGAGGCCCGCGAGACCGGCCTCGTCGATCCCACCGGCCCACTCTGCCGGATACTGACGGGAGTCCAACCCGTCCCGGAGGTTGCGGTCTGGCTCACTCGCCACCACGATCGCGTCGTGCCGCGAGCGCGCCACCCCCTCTCGCAGGTCCGCCGGCCGGAGGATGGTCGCGTCGATACCGTGCTGGGCGAGGACGAATCGGGTCCAGCCGGCATCGGTGGCGCTACCGCGCCAGGTCTGGACGACGGCGACCCGGGGCAGAGCGAGACTCGTCATGACGATGGCTGGCAGTGCCCGCTCGCCATGGACTGACGCTCCGGTCGATGCGGCGAGCGCGGTGATGGAATCCCGGGAGAGGTCCGCGATCAGGAAGTCACCCATCCCGCCGTTCCCGTCCGGGGACGCGCCGGCGACGGTCGCCCTCCGCACCCGGGCCCCGGCGGTGAGTGCCCCGGCGACGAGAATGGTCGAGGCATTGGAGGTGGCGGGAGTGCGGAACACTACCGCGGCGACATCGCCCTCGATGTGGCCGGGAAGTTCCGGCAGTCCCGTCAATGGGTGCGTCTCGACTGGCGGCAGGTCGTCCACCGCGAGACAGGTGACACCCATCATGAGCGGCAGCGCGTGGGTCGTGGTGTCGTAGGGGGTCGCGCCCGTGTCACCCCAGGTGTAGGGTTGATTCGTCAGCAACGTCCTGGCGTAGGCCCCGAATGGTTGCCCCATGGCGACGACGAACGAACCAGTGGGCAACGGGTGTCCTGCCGCATCGGTTGGTCCGGTCGTCACGGTGATCTCGACATCTCCCGCCATGAGGATGCGGAGGAGGTCGTGGGCGACTGCCGGGTCGGGCTGGACGTGGAGGGCCGGAATGACGAAGGCGGCGGCACCACCAGGCCGGAGGGCGTCACCCTGGACGGTCGCGAAGTTGCGCACCCACCGGTCCCGGTTCGTCGCCGCGTGGCGGAGGGTCGTATCGACCGCGGCCCGATCGTAGCGGACGATGTCGCCGACGCTCCAGTTCCCGCCGCCCCACGGAAGAGGGTGACGGACCTCCGCCCGGTGGGGGTCGAATCCGTGTGTCGTGACGAGCTGGTCCTGGGC
>JACCVE010000274.1 GCA_013698285.1 Chloroflexia bacterium
GCCCAGGTCCCCGCCGTGACCCTCCGACCGGCGCCGCTCGCCGCCACCGGACTGGCCCGATTCGGCGCCACGATCAACGACTATATCGCCCTGACCAAGCCCAACATCCTGAGCCTGCTGCTGGTCACCACGCTCGGGGCGATGCTGGTCGCGGCCGAGGGCATCCCGACCTTCGCCCTCGTCTTCTGGACGATGCTGGGCGGCACCCTGGCCGCCGGCGGCGCCAACGCCATCAATTGCTTCGTGGACCGGGACATCGACGCCGTGATGCGCCGGACCCAGCACCGGGCGACGGCGGCCGGTCGCATCTCCCCCGCCGCCGCCCTCACGTTCGGCCTCAGCCTCAGTGCCCTGGCGGTGGGCACCCTGGCCTGGCTGGTCAACCCACTGGCGGCCGGGCTGGCCCTGGCCGGGAACCTGTTCTACGTCCTGGTCTACACCTGCTGGCTGAAGCGGACCACGCCCCAGAACATCGTGATCGGGGGGGCGGCCGGGGCCGTCCCGCCGCTGGTCGGCTGGGCGGCGGTGACCGGCTCCCTCGACCCGGTCGCCTGGCTGCTGTTCGCGATCATCTTCTTCTGGACCCCGCCCCACTTCTGGGCCCTGGCCCTGCTCAAGTACAAGGAATACGACTCGGTTTCGGTGCCGATGCTGCCGGTCGTCGCCGGGGAGGAGGTGACCCGTCGCCAGATCGTGATCTACTCGGCCCTGCTGGCCCTGGTCGCCCTGCTGCCGCTGGCCTTCGGGCTCGGCTGGGTCTATGCCCTGGGCAGCGTGGTCCTCAACGGCCTGTTCCTGGGCAAGGCGATTCGCCTCTGGCGCACCAAGGAGCCCGCCCACGCCCGCGACCTGTTCTTCTTCTCGCTCTGGTATCTGGCGGTGATCTTCGCGGCGGCCGTGGCCGACCGCCTGATCTTGGCGTGAGCCTGGCGTGAACTTGGCGTGAGCTTGGCGTGAGCTTCGCCTGACCCCGGCCGGCGTATTGGCCGGCCGTTCGACCGCGGAGGCACCCCGATGACCGAGACGACCCCGACCACCGACCCGATCCGCCTGCTGACCTCGCTCCGGGCCATCCGCGAGTACGACGGCCGGCCGATCCCCGACCCGGTCCTGGCCGACATCCTCCGCGTCGCGCGGTGGTCCGGCAGTGCCCGCAACGACCAGCCATGGGACTTCATCGTGGTCCGGGACCGGGAGACGATCGCCCGGCTGGCGGGCGTCGATGGCTCGGCCGGCTTCGCCGCCGGGGCCCCGCTGGTGATCGTGATCGCCCTGGCCGGCGGGTTGAAACTGCGCGAGAGCTACGACGAGGGGCGGGTCTCGGAGCGGATGATGCTAGCCGCCCACGCCCACGGGATCGGCGCCAACACCGGCTGGTTCTCCCCGACCGGCGGGGCGGCCGTCAAGGAGATGTTGGCCATCCCGGAGGGCAAGTGGGTCCGCTCGATGGTCGCTTTCGGCTACCCCGCCACGACCGGGCGGCCGGGCAAGCCCGACGTCCGCAAGCCCCTGGCCGAGATCGCCCACGAGGGGCGGTTCGGGGAGCCGTTTGGCACGGAATAACGTCGGTGGGGTCGTGGTCGGGGACGAATGGCCAGGGTAGACCACCCATCCGCCAGTCAATGGCTGATGCGACTCGCCCGTAGCAACAAGCGTTCGCGTGCCGCAAACACGTTCATACCCCGGGATCATGGCCGCCCGAGGACGGTCAGAGGAAAACCCGGGGTGTACGCGTCTACCTTAGCAAGGGTATTGATAACCGTCAGGGTCGTGCTATACAGAACCTTGTGATGCATACGGTGCGCGTCACCAACATATGGTCTGATCAATATCGACTCCGCGTTCGTTCATCTTCGAGACGAGACCACTCGTCGAATCCCGCATGAGTGGACATCCCGGCATTCGGTGACGGCCATGCGGCTCGGGCGAGCGGCTCCACCCGGGCGTCGCGGGACGACGGCGACCGCGCGATCGTTCAGGGCCGGGCCGTGACCGCCCCGATCTCGACGAGGGTCACGGGCATGCCCTGGCGGAGCGTGTTCTGGATCTCGGCGACGGTGCCGGTGTGGCGCATCAGGGCACGGATCGCGTCCTCG
>JACCVE010000303.1 GCA_013698285.1 Chloroflexia bacterium
GGCCCGGCAGCGGACGATGCGGGATGCCATCGCCTGGAGCCACGACCTGCTGTCCTCCGCCGAGCAAGCGCAGTTCCGCCGGTTGGCCGTCTTCGTCGGGGGGTTCAGCCTGGAGGCGGCAGAGGCCATCGCCGCCGGGAACGACCCGGCGATCGACGTCTTCGATTGCCTTGCCTCCCTTCTGGACAAGAGCTTGCTGCGGGAAGAGGACGACCCGGACGGGCAGCCGCGCTTCACCATGCTGGAGACGGTGCGGGAGTTCGGACTGGAGCGGTTGGCGGAGAGCGGGGAGGAGGACCTGATCCGCGCCGCGCACGCCATGTGGTGCGTCGCCTTCACCGAGGCCAGGAAAACCTCCTTGCGCTCCCTGCCGACGCCCGAGGGGGTCGCGGCAGTGGCGGTCGAGCACGACAACCTTCGCGCGGCACTCACGTTCTTCGATGCCGTCCGAGATGCGGAAGCGCTCGTGCGATTGAGCGTCGGTCTCGGCGGTTATTGGTACCTCCACCACCGCAACGAGGGACGCCGCTGGCTCGAGCGGGCGCTGGAGCTGGGCGAGGGGGTACCCTCCCCTCTCTACGCCACCGCGCTCGCGGATGCGGGCCTCTTTGTCCACCACCACGGGGACAGCCCACGGGCCCGGGCATTGATCGAGCGGAGCCTCGTGCTGCACGGCGCTGCCGGTGATCCCCTGCGTACCGCCGACGCCCGGTTCCTGCTCGGCCTCGTCGAACTCGGGACGGGCGACTACGACGACGCTATTCCGCACTTCGAGGAGGCGCTCGCGGCGTTTGAGCTCCACGGGGATCGTGGCAAGGTGACCCTCTCCATCCACCACCTCGGGGTCGCCGCCTTCGGCCAAGGCGAGCACGAGCAGGCGGCGACGTGGCTGGGGAAGGCACTGATCGAGCAGCGGGCGGGAGGTGACATCTTCGGGTTGGGCCTCACGCTCGACTACTTCGGTTTGGTCAGCGCGACGCGGGGCGACGCCGTCGCGGCGGCAGTGGCACTGGAGGAGGGCTTGACGTGCTGGCGGGCCCTGGGCACGACCGAGCGGCTGAGCGACTGGCTGATGCGGGTCGCGACGGTAGCGACCCTCCATGGGGATGGGGACCGGGCCACCCGGCTCGTCGGTGCCGCCGCAGCCGCGCACGTCGCCAGCGGCTCGGTTTGGGACCTCCCCGAACGAGAGACCTACGAGCAGACGGAGCGCCAGCTGCGAGCCAGTCTCGGTGAGGAGGCCTTCCAGTCATCCTGGGTCGCAGGACGGTCAATGACGACGACGGAAGCTTACGACGAAGGGCTGGACGCGCTCGCCGCGGCCAAGCAGGCATCGCCCTCCGGAGCCCGGGAACGTGTCACCCCCTCGGACCTCACTGCCCGCGAACTCGAGGTGCTGCGCCTGCTGGTCGAGGGCCGCTCCAACCCCGAGATCGGCGAGGCGCTCTTCATCAGTCCCCGGACCGCCCAGACCCACGTCACCCACATCCTCGCCAAGCTCGGGGTCACCTCCCGGACCGAGGCCGCGGCCCGCGCCGTCCGTGACGGCTTGGTCTGACCGCCGCTCCCACCTCGACGTCCGACCGGCGTACACCCCTCGTACGACCCGCGTAGGTCATCCCGTCGTGCCGGTTGCGCATCCCGGATCCGCCGACCGGCGGATGTGCCGCCTCCCGCCACGGTCCACGATGAGACCGTGCCCAACGGAGCGGCACCGGACCGCCGTCCGACGGCAATCGACCATCCCAGAAGGAGCGAACCGCCATGATGGACCTCGATACCCACGTCGCCGCCCTCGACATCGAGCGGACGCTGACGCTGAAGCGCGCCGACCATATGGCCCCCTTGGTCGAAGCGGCCAAGCGGTCCCGGTCCGCCCCGGCCGGTGATCGAGCCCGGGCGGCGGCCCTGTCTCGGGTCAGCGTGGTCGGTCACCTGGGCCGCGCCGTCCGGTCCCTCCGCTGGGTCCTCCGGCCGGTCCACGCCTAACCCGCATGCGACCGACGGGGAACCGGGCCGACTTCCTCGCCCCCCGTCCTCCCGTCGGTCATCCCCGCATCGCTAGACGCGGTCGTCGCCTCGCGACGATCGGGGGGACCGGACCCTTTCATGCCTGGATCGGGATGCTGCCGCCCGTGGAGACGGGCAACCATCTCCGTCGCCCGCCGGTCCTGGTCGGCCAGCGCGTCGCGCTACGCGACCACCAGCGCGATCAACTCCTCCG
>JACCVE010000187.1 GCA_013698285.1 Chloroflexia bacterium
GGTCGCCAGCGAGACGGCCAGGATCGCGTTCGCGCCCAGGTTCCCTTTGTTCGGGGTGCCGTCGAGGTCGATCATCACACCATCGACCGAGACCTGGTCGAGGGCGTCGAGGCCGACGACCGCCTCGACGATCTCCTCGTTGACGTGGCCGACGGCCGTCAGGACACCCTTGCCGCCGTAGCGCCCCTTGTCGCCGTCCCGCAACTCGACCGCCTCGTGGGCGCCCGTGGACGCCCCGGAAGGGACGGCGGCCCGCCCCGTGGTCCCGTCGCCGAGGGTCACCTCGGCCTCCACCGTCGGGTTCCCGCGTGAATCCAGGATCTCGCGCGCTCGCACCATGGCGATGATCGACACCGGCTCTTCCCTTCCCTGATGCGTCATGTCCGTCGTCCGGCGCCCGGCGAACCGGCGGCGAACCGGCCCGGTATCGGTGTCCCGCCGCGAGTATAGCGAGTTGGGCGCCCGCCTTCGGCTATACTCCGCCCGACAACCGAAGACGAGCAACGCGATGACGGAGAAGAGTAACGGGAACCCCTGCCGGCCAGGGACGGTGCGCCATTGATTGGGAGCCACCGCGGCGGGACCCCGTGAAGTTCGCTCCCGAGTGAGCCGGTGAAGCGCCCCCGGGCGTGGTAGCCGGTCCTGGTCGGCCCCCATTATCGGGCCAGGCGGCGACTCTCGCCGCCGTCGAGCGCACCGGCCCCGCCGGTGAACCAGGGTGGTACCGCGTGGCGTCCCCTCGTCCCTGGCGAGGGGACGTGTCGTTTTCTGGCCATTCGCCACCCACCCGAGGCGCCCCATGACCGCTCCAGCGACTGTTCCAGCCCTCGACACCCTGCGGGCTGAGGCCATCTCCGCCCTCGACGCGGCCAGCGACCTCGATGCCCTCCTGACGTGGGAACGGGCTTACCTTGGCCCCAAGGGCGCCCTGACCGCCTTCCTGCGTTCACTGGGCAACTTGCCCGCCGACCAGCGCCCGGAGGCCGGCCGATCGGCGAACGCCCTGAAGATCGAGCTCCAGGCGACATTCTCCGGGAGGCACGCGGACGTCGAACGATCGGCCATCGCGGACCGCCTGGCCGCGGAGGCACTGGACGTCACGCTGCCCGGGCGGCCCCACCCGATCGGCACGGTCCACCCGATCTCGGCGATGATCGACGAGCTGAGCGACATCTTCGCCCTGATGGGCTTCCGGACCGTCTACGGTCCGGAGGTCGAGACCGGCCACTATAATTTCGACCTGCTCAACATCCCGGCCGACCACCCGGCGCGCGATGTCTGGGACACGATGATCGTCGACACCGGCGCCGGTGGGCCGGAGATCGTCCTGCGGACCCACACTTCGCCGATGCAGGCCCGGACCATGGAGACCTCGACCCCGCCCGTCCGGGTGGTCGTGCCCGGTCGCTGCTACCGGTACGAGGCCCAAGACTCCTCCCACGAGTGGATGGTCCACCAACTCGAGGGGCTGGCTGTGGACGAGCGGATCACGATGGCCGACCTCAAGGGTGTCCTGGCCGAGCTGGCCCGCCAGCTCTTCGGTCCGACCCGCCGGATCCGGTTCCGCTGCGATTTCTTCCCGTTCGTCGAACCCGGGGTCGATTTCGCCGTGGACTGCGCCATCTGCGACGGCACCGGCTGCCGCGTCTGCAAGCACACCGGCTGGCTAGAGATGGGCGGGGCCGGGATGGTCCATCCCGATGTCTTACGCGGCGTCGGCTACGACCCGGAACGCTACACCGGGTTCGCGTTCGGACTAGGCATCGCCCGGATGGTGATGATGAAGTACGGCGTCGATGACGTCCGGGCCTTTGCCGCCGGCGACCTGCGCTTCCTCCGCCAGTTCGCCAGCCTCACGGCCTGACCATTCCCCGACCCGATCACCCACCAGGAGAGAGACGCCCGTGAAGGTACCGATGCGCTGGCTGCGGGAGTTCGTCGCCACCGACCTGCCCGCCGCCGAGATCGCCCACCGCCTGACCATGGCCGGGCTGGAAGCCGAGAAGATCGAGCGAATCGGGGCGGGCTGGGATAACGTCCTGGTCGGCCGCGTCGCATCCGTTACCCCCCACCCCGACGCCGACCGCCTGGTCCTGGCCCGGGTCGTCGCCGGGGAAACGGACCTGACCGTGGTCACCGGGGCCCCCAACATCGCCGCCGGGCAAAAGGTCGCGCTCGCCCTCGCCGGGGCCGAACTGGTCGATGCCTACGCCGAGACGCCCAGGCTGAAACGGCTCAAGCCCGGCACGATCCGCGGTGTCCGCTCCGAGGGCATGGTCTGCTCCGAGAAAGAGCTGGGCCTCTCCGACGAGCACGAGGGCATCCTGGTGCTCGAGGACGAGGCGCCGGAGGGGATGCCGCTGGCCGATTGGCTGGGCGACACGGTGATCGAGTTCGAAATCACCCCCAACCTGGCCCACGCCTTCTCCGTCCTCGGCATCGCCCGGGAGGCGGCGGCCGTGACGGGGGCCACATTGACCCCGCCCACACTGCCGGACCTCGATCCCGCCTCCCGGGTCGAGGGACTCGTCACGGTCCAGGACCCTGACCTTTGCCCCCGCTACCTGGCGGTCCACCTCGAAGGCATCACCGTCGGTCCGTCCCCGGCGTGGTTGGTCCGCCGCCTGGCCGCTGCCGGTATCCGCTCGATCACAAACGTCGTCGACATCACCAACTACGTGATGCTGGAATATGGACAACCGACGCACGCCTTCGATTTCGACCGCCTCGCCGGGCAGGGCGTCATCGTCCGCCGCGCCCGCGCCGGTGAGACGATCGAGACTCTCGATCACCAGCGGCGCACCTTGGGACCCGACATGCTGGTCATCGCCGACGTCGAGCGACCGGTCGGTGTGGCCGGGGTGATCGGTGGGCTGGAGAGTGAGGTCACTGCCGAAACGAACGCGCTGTTGCTGGAGATCGCGACCTTCGCGATGGGTTCCGTGCGCCGGACCGCCCGCGCTCTCGGGGTCCGCACCGACGCCTCCGCCCGCTACGAACGCGGCCTCGATCCAGAGTTGGTCGGGGACGCCGCGGCCCGGGCGGTCTCGCTCCTCCTCGCCCTCTGTCCGGGGAGCCGGGTCGTCGCCAGCCAGGAC
>JACCVE010000329.1 GCA_013698285.1 Chloroflexia bacterium
GAACGACCGGCCGGACGCGCCGGCCCGAACCGACCGGCCCTTCCGCGACCGTGACGATCGCCCGCCCTTCCGGGCTCGCGACGACCGGGGCGGTCCCCCGCGTCGCCCTGCCGAGGGGCCGGACAACCGGTCGTTTGACCGTGGCCCACGGCCGCTCCGGGACGACGACCGCGGTCCTCGCCCGGCCCGCGACGACGACCGTGCCCCACGCCCGGCGCGAGATGACGATCGCGGCTTCCGCCAGTAGGGCGACTGCCCGCGGCGGGGATGATCTTCATCCCGATGACGCGAGAACGGGTCCTGGTCAACGTTGACCGGGACCCGTTCTCGTCGTTCGTCCCCCACGTCGCGAGGGTAAACGAGCAGCCTCGGTCAGTCGTCCCACCACGTGCTGGCGACACACCGGCCGATCCTGGTCGCGGGTGTGGCGGTCGATGCGGGAAGGGTCAGATGTGTCCCATCGAATGGGATGGACGGGGGCACGGATGCGTCGGCGACACCGGCCGAGACCGCGGGACCGTTCCTCGTCATCACCAACTCGGCAGGCACGGCGGGGTCTGACTGCTGCGTCATCTCCGCCGGGGCGTCGAATGTCGCGGACATGAACTGACCTTTCCCGAGAACCGTACAGCGGTCCGCCATTGGACGTTGCGAGACGGGCGCGGTGAGGCTGCGACGCTCTGGGGCGGAGGGGGGCGAGTGCAGTTCCCAGGTGGGCTCGGAGGGCCGCCAATCGTGGGAGCGGCCACGGGAGTCCGTCACGATCGGCGTCATCAACGCGGGGTGAATGCCAGGCCGCCCGATGTCGTCGTATGCCGGGACGGGGGACGATCGCGCCGGGCGCCGGCCGCTACCGGCGAATCGACCGAGTCTCAGCGGCCGGGTCGACGACCAGGATCTCATCCGCCATCCCGGCGAACACGCCATGCTCGACGACCCCGACCACCTCTTTGATCGCCCGGCTCAGGACGCGGATGTCAGGTCCGCCGGGGATCACCCCATCCAGGATCACGTGTCCACCGTCGGTCATGAACGGCTCGCGTTCACCGGTCGGGACCCGGAGATACGTCTCCAGGCCCAATCCCCGGAGTCGAGCCGCCGTCGATTCCCAGGCGAATGGGATCACTTCGATCGGGAGCCGCGCCCTGGTGCCCAGCCGGGGGACAAGCTTTTCGGAGGCGACGATGATCAGGTAGCGCCGCCCGGCCAGGGCGATGATCTTCTCCCGCAACAGGGCCCCGCCGAGACCCTTGATCAGGTTCAGATCGGGGTCGACCTCGTCCGCCCCATCGACCACCAGGTCGAGCAGGGGCGTTTGGTCGAGGCCACGCAATGGGATGCCGAGACCATTGGCGAGCATGGCCGTACGGACCGAGGTCGCGACACCGACCACCGACAGGCCCGTCGCCACCCGACGACCGAGAGCCCGGATGAAGGCTTCGGCCGTCGAGCCCGACCCGAGGCCAACGGTCATGCCATCCTCGATCCGGGCCGCGGCCACCTCGCCGAGCTGGTCGAGTCGGGACGGATCAGCCACCTGTCGCGTCGCCTAATTGAGCGGCAGCGGCCGCATCGACCAGCCAGCGGAGCCGCCCGCCCGTGGGCCGGATAAGCTGGGATGGGAGGTCGTCCACCCGGTCAGGTCCGAAGAGCACATCGCGCAGGACACCGGCCTTCGCCGCCCCGCCGACCAGGAAGACGATCTCACGGCCCGCGTTGAGGAGGGGAGGGGAGAACGTCAGCCGGGTGGCATCGAGTTTGGCCACGTGGTGGGCGACGACCAGGGCCTCGGTCTCATGCACGGCCTTCGTGCCGGGGAACAACGAGGCGGTGTGCCCGTCGTCACCCATCCCGAGGAGGACGAGGTCGAAGACCGGCACGGTGTCTGTCTCTCCGGTGACCGTGCGCAAGCGAGTCGCATAGACATCGGCCGCGAGGGCCGCGTCGGACAGCTCGACCGGGAACGGGTTGATCCGGCTCGGCTCGACGGGCACCTCGTCGAGGAACGTCCGCATCGCCACCCCGGCGTTGCTCTCGTCGCTCTCCAGCGGCACCCACCGTTCGTCACCCCAGAAGAATTCGATGGACGCCCACGGGACCTTCGACCGGTACGGTTCCGCGGCCAGGAGTTCACCCATCCGCCGGGGTGTGGTGCCGCCCGAGAGGGCGACCAGTGCCAATCCCCGGGCATCAACGGCCTGGGAGACGATCTCGGCGAACGCGGCAGCCGCCGCCCGGGCCAGCGCCTCCGAGTCGGCGAAGACCGAGACCTCGCCCCTTTCGCCCGCCGAGATTGTCGTGATTGGACCGTGATCGCCCGTGGACATCGGTGCTGCCGCCCCCCCGGTCATGTCGTCCCCCGATCCGGCGCCGCCCACCGGCTGGCGAGGTCGAGGGCCAGTTCGTAGACTTTATCCCATCCCCCCTCGTCGAGCGCCACGCCGAGCAATTCGGCATCACTCGGGATCGGGGCCAGGACGACCCGGCTGACGTGGGGAAGGTCACGGCTGTTGCTCGATGTCGTCAGGTCGGAGGCGGAGGTCCGCGCGACCGAGAAGGTCCCCGAGTGTGGCCCTCCGGTGCGGAGGGTGATCGCGCCGAGACCATCCGCGAAGTTGCTGTCGTAGTGGGGCCGGAGACGGATCACGGCGTTGACGACGGACCTGTCGTCGGGCTGGGTCGAGAGGGGCAACCGGTAACCGGTCCGCGTCCGCTCGATCGGCCCCGTCGGCACCCAGCCGAGGGAGCCCACTAGCCATCCCGCCACCAGTAATGCCGCCGAGAACCCCGACGTGCCGCGCTCGTTGGCCGGTGCGTAGACAATGTCGACATCGGTGATCGTGTTGAGGGCGTGTCGAGTCGTCGGTGAATCGAAGAACTGGGCGACGAGCTGGCGCCAGATCGTCAGCCGTTGCCAGACGAAGTCAGACACCCGCGGACACCGGGACCGGGAGGTGGTCAGGGCCCGGATGGCGGGCAGGCTCTCGCGCATCCGGGAGAGCGACGCGGTATCGACGATCACGTCGTCCATGATCTCGGCGAGGTTCCGGAAGATCGAGCTGGGGACGATCCCGTCCCCGGGCCACCAGAGATAGTCGGCCAACTCGGAGACGAGGAGCGGCGACGCGACGCTGGCAAAATCTTCCGCCATCGAGGGGTTGACCTCAACCGTGATCATCTCGAACCGGATCGTCGACCGGTGCTTCGCGGCCGGCTGTTCGAGTATCGAGGCCCGGATGGTGAACGCGTCATCACCCTCCGGCTGAGACTCGTTGAGGATCAGGAGGATCACCCGGGCCGGTTGAAAGTCTGGTAGGCCGACGATGGCCCGTTCGAGCCGCTCGGCTTCCCGGGGCGACCGCGCCACGGCGACCACGTTGACGGTCGAGGAGCGCGTCATCAGTTGGGCGGTGTGGACGCCACGTCCACTCTCGTGGCCGTCGTCTCTGCCCGCCACGGGTGCGGTCGGATCTTGGACCGGCTGGCCAGTACCCTCGGCTCGCTGCCCCAGGGCGGCCCACAACGCGCCCATTTCCGCGTTCACCCTCGCCATGTCGACCGTCGGGGCGCGCCACTCACGCGCCGGGACCGCCAACGCGTCCGTCAGGTCGCGGTCGAGGGGAGCCGACCGGCGTCGCTTCACGATGGCCATGTCCGGGAGTTCCTTCCTCGCTGGGGACGGGCGTCAGCTCGCCATCTGGCACCGGCGACGTGGCCCGTCGCAGGCCGCTGGACGACCCGTCGAACGGCAGGCGTCACGGGCGGCGCCACCGGCGGCCATCTCGCTCGATGAGGTCGTCCGCCTCGCGAGGACCCCAGCTCCCCGACTCGTAGGGGACGGTCGGCGTCGCCCCGTCGTCCCAGCCATCCAGGATCGGTTGGACCAGGGACCAGGCCGTCTCGACCTCGTCCCGCCGGGCGAACAGCGTCGGGTCACCCAGCATCGCGTCGAGTAAGAGTCGCTCGTACGCGTCCGGGCCCGCCTCGCCGAACGAGGCGCCGTAGAAGAAATCCATCCGGACCGTCCGCAGCCTGGTCGTCGGACCCGGCACCTTGGCGGCGAAGCGGAGGGCGATCCCCTCGTCCGGTTGGATCCGCATCGTCAACACGTTCGGCGCGACGTCGGTCACGTCGGTCCCTGCCATATTCTGGAACATCAGATGCGGGACCTTCTTGAACTCGATCGCGATTTCGGTCACCCGTCGTGGCAGCCGCTTACCGGTGCGTAGGTAGAACGGCACGTCCGCCCACCGCCAGTTGTCGATCTCCAGCTTCAGGGCCGCGAACGTCTCGGTCGCCGACTCCGCCTCGACGCCACGTTCGGTCCGGTAGGAACCGACGTGGCGTCCACCGCTCGACCCTCCGACGTACTGGCCACGGACGGTCTTGACGGATACCTCGTCCCCGGTCGGAGGTTTGACCGAGCGGAGGACCTTCACCTTCTCGTCGCGGACGGCGTTGCCGTCGAAATTAGCGGGCGGCTCCATCGCGACCACGGTCAGGAGTTGCAGGATATGGCTCTGGACCATGTCCCGCAGGGCACCCGCCTCCTCGTAGTAGCCGCCGCGCCCCTCGACGCCGATCGCCTCGGCGGCGGTGATCTGGACGTGGTCGACATACGATCGGTTGAACACCGGCTCGAAGAGGATATTGGCGAACCGGAAGGCGAGGACGTTCTGGACCGTCTCCTTGCCGAGATAGTGGTCGATCCGGTAGATCTGTCGTTCGGAGAAGACGGCCGCCATCTCCTGGATCAGGCCCCGGGCACTGGTGATGTCGCGTCCGAACGGCTTCTCGATCACCACCCGGTGCCAGTTCTCGTTCGGGTCGGAGAAGATGTCCTGCCGCTTCGCGACGCCAGATCCACCGAGGTTGGCGATGATCGGGGTGAAATAGCTCGGCGAGGTCGCCAGATAGAACAGGCGGTTCCCACCTGTCCGCCGTTCCTCGTCGATGGCGGTCAACCGCTCTCCCAATGTGACGTAGAGGCCGGGGTCCTTGAAATCACCCTGCACATAGCGGAGGCCCCGGGCGAACATCGCCCAACTCTCTTCGGTCACCTGGGTGCGGGCCGACTTGGTGACCGCTTCCTTCATCACCGCCCGGAAGTCGTCGTCTGACCAATCGCGGTGCGACACGCCGACGACCGAGAACCCCTCGGGCAGGGGGTGGTCGACAGCGAGGTCGTAGAGGGCGGGCATCAGCTTGCGGGCGGTCAGGTCTCCGGTGACCCCGAAGATGACCATCGTGCAGGCGTCGGGGACCCGGTCGAACGGCATCCCGGCTCGCAGCGGGTTGCCGAGCGGACCAGTCTGGCGACTCGCCTCCTGTCGGGCATAAAGGTATTCGTGCTCGAGCGATTGACCGGTCGGCGCAATACCCTCCCCGGCCTCGGGGATGACGGGAGTGGTCACAGTCATATGTCTTCTCACCTCGTGGTCTGAAGTTAGCCGTCGATCAGACGGCGAGATGGCGCCGGGCGATACGGCATCGATTCAGGTCGCCGAGCGCCACCGACGCGGGACAACCAGCCGTTCCCCGTAGAGTCGGGCTCGTCCAGTGCCGATCACCGTGTCGAAGGATGTCGCGCACCACGCCACCACACAGGCTAGAAATCCTGTTTCTTGATCGCTCCGGGCGTCTTGGAGCCCCGTTCTTCCGCGTCCGGCTGGAGCGCCGCGCCGGCGTCCGGTTCCATGACATCCCGCATCTTGGTCTCGTCCGGCAGGATGCCGCCCCGTGGTGAGCGGTCACCCTCACCCTCGCCACCGGCCCAGGCCTGGCGGCTGGACGGGGCGGAGGCGACCGTCTCTGGCCCACCGACCGGCGCCCAGACGGTGTGGAACGTCCCCTCCTTGTCGAGGCGCTTATAGGTGTGGGCCCCGAAGAAGTCGCGCTGGCCCTGGATCAGGTTCGCCGGCAGGCGTTCTTGGCGGTAGGTATCGACATAGTCGAGCGAGGCGCTAAGGGCGGGACAGGGAATGCCGTGGGCCCGAGCGACCTGGACCACTGCCCGGCACCCCGCCATGCTGGCGTTGACGGTCGGGGCGATGTTCTCGGCGATCAGCAGGTTGTCCAGCGTGGCACCGGAGTCGCCCGAGAACGCTTCCCGGATCGGGTCCAGCAAGGCAGCCCGGATGATGCAGCCGCCCTTCCAGATCCGGGCGATCTCGGCGAGGTCTAGCCCGTACTCGTAGGTCTCGGACGCCGCCGCGAGCAGGGCCATCCCCTGCGCGTACGAGGAGACCTTCGCGAAGTAGAGGGCGTCCTCCAGGGCGTCGATCAGGCGTCCCTTATCGGCAGGATCGCTGGACAAGAGGGGAGGGGTCGCCTCGGCGCCCCCGGCGCCGTCGTGCTCCGGCCCCCGCAGGATCGCGCTGGCCCGGACGCGCTCGGCCTTCCGCGAAGACATGCTGCGCGCCATCACCGCCGCGTCGATGGTAGGGATCGGGGTGCCCAGTTCCAGCGCGTTCTGGCTCGTCCAGCGGCCAGTACCCTTCTGCTCGGCCTGGTCGGCGATCACGTCGACCAGCGGTTGGTCCGTCTCCGCATCGACGAAGTCGAGCACGCTGGCGGTGATCTCGATCAGGAACGAGGCGAGCTTGCCCCCGTTCCACCGTTCGAAGACATCGGCGATCTCCGGCGCCTTCATCCCGAGGGCGCGCCGCATCACGTCGTAGGTCTCGGCGATCAGTTGCATATCGCCGTATTCGATCCCGTTATGAACCATCTTGACGTAGTGGCCAGAGCCTCCCGAACCGATGTGGGTGACGCACGGCCCGGCCTCGGTCTTCGCGGCGATGGCGACCAGCATGGGTTCTAGGGCAGCGTAGGCGCCCGCCGGGCCCCCCGGCATCAGGCTGGGCCCCCAGAGTGCCCCCTCCTCGCCGCCGGACACACCCATCCCAACGAACTGGAAACCGGCGGCGGTGAGTTCCTTCGAGCGCCGCTCGGTGTCCGGGAAAAACGAGTTGCCGCCATCGATGATGATGTCGCCCGGATCGAGGAACGGGATAATCTCCTCGATCACGGCATCGACCGGTGCCCCGGCCTTGACCATCAATAGGACGCGGCGAGGCCGCGCCAGAGACGCGACGAACGTGGCGATGTCGAAGGCGCCCGTGATGGTGGTGCCAGCCGCCGCACCGTCGAGGAAGGCGTGAGTCTTGGCCTCGGTCCGATTGTAGACCGACACCTGGAACCCGTTGCGGGCGACGTTCATGGCAAGGTTTTCGCCCATCACGCCGAGGCCGACCAACCCGAGGTCCGCCTCCTGGCCCGGTCGCGTGACGTCGCTCGTCTGGCGGGTGGCCGTCTCCGTCATCGTCGTCATCCTCCCAGGGCACACCCCGGTCACCGCCGCGGCGGGCGAATCGGCATCAAGACGCGCCGACCGCCTCAGCCAACGTGGCCCGCTTGGCCTCGACCCCGCTCAATAGGGCATCGAACGACCGCGAAAACGTCGCGATCCCCTCGTCCTCCAACTGGGCCGTCACCGCGACGAGGTCGACCCCGACTTCCTCCAACCCGACGAGCACCGAGCGGGCCTCGTCCAGGCCCTGGTCCACTGTCCGGGCTACCTTGCCATGGTCGGCGAAGGCTTCCAGCGTCTTGCCGGGCATGGTATTGACGGTGTGCGGCCCGATCAATTCCTCGACGTAGAGGGTGTCCCGGTAGGCCGGGTTCTTGACCCCGGTGCTGGCCCAGAGCGGGCGCTGCGGGTGAGCGCCCGCCTTCGTCAGGGCGGCGAACCGGGGCCCCTCGAAGATCTCCTGAAACGAGGCGTAGGCCATCTTGGCATTCGCGACGGCGGCCTTGCCCATCAGGGCCGTGATCTTGTCCTTGGCGGCCTGGCTCGTGGCCGCCGCCAGCTTCTCGTCCAACTGCTTGTCGACCAGCGTGTCGACCCGGCTGACGAAGAACGAGGCGACCGAGGCGATCTTGGTCACGGGCTGACCCGCCTCGTGGCGAGCCCGGAGGGCATCGACGTAGGCGAGGGCCACCCGCTCGTAGTTCTCGATCGAGAACAGCAACGTCACGTTGACGTTCAGCCCATCGATGAGCGCTTGGCGAACGGCGGGGACGCCCTCGGCGGTGCCCGGGATCTTGACCATCAGGTTCGGGCGGTCAACCGATGCCCACAGGCGCCGGGCCTCCGTCAGCGTGCCCTCGCCGTCACGGGCGAACACGGGCGAGACCTCGATCGAGACGTAGCCATCGGCGCCGTTCGACTCGTCGTAGAGGGGGCGGAACACGTCGCAGGCGTCCCGGATGTCCTCGACCTCGACGGCCTCGAAGATATCCCCGGCCGACTTGCCCGCCTTGAGCAGCGCCATCACCGCGTCATCGTAGGCGTCGCCGGCGGCGATCGCCTTCTCGAAGATGGTCGGGTTCGAGGTCACGCCGCGGATGCCGACCTCATCGACCTGTCGTTGTAGCTCGCCTGAGGTAAGCATGGTCCGGCTGATGTCATCGAGCCAGACGCTCTGGCCATGGTCGTGGAGGACGTGGATGGGACTCTGGTTGCCGGTGCCGGTCGGTGGAACGGGTGAGATCATCGTTCGACTCCTGTCCTTATCAACGGTCAGATGGATGGCGGTGGGGCGAGCGGCGCGTGTCAGGAATGCCCTTCGGACCCGGTCGCCTCTTCGCCGGCGGTGTCCCCACCGTCGCGCGGTGGCTCGACCTGGTCGGCCAGGTCATCGCGGCCGAGGAGGCGCAGCGCCTCGGCTGCGACGTGTTCCTTCGAGAAACCGTAGTGGGCGAGCACCTCACTGCCCGGACCGGAGGCACCGTAGGTGTCGATGCCGACCGAGCCGCCCCGGCTCCCGGTGTAGCGGCACCAGCCGAGCGTGATCCCGGCCTCGACGGAGAGGCGGGGCGTCGTTTCTTCTCCGAGGACTTCCCTTCGATAACCGGCGCTCTGGGCCTCGAACAGTTCCCAGCTCGGCAGGCTGACGACGCGGGCCCTGAATCCGTGTTCCGCGAGCGTGTCCCGGGCCATCAGGCACAACTCCACCTCCGACCCCGCGCCGATCAGGACGATGTCTGGCGGCCCCTCGACATCGGCCAGGACGTAGCCACCGTGGTGAAGGGACCCCTTTGCCCGGGACCGGTCCAGCACCGTCAAGTCCTGACGCGACAGGATCAGGGTGGTCGGGCCCGGATTGGCGAGGGCGGCCCGCCAGGCGTCGACCGTCTCGTTCGGGTCACCGGGCCGGATCAGGGTCAGGTTCGGGATGGCCCGGAGGGACATGACGTGCTCGACCGCCTCGTGGGTCGGACCGTCTTCGCCGACGGCGATGCTGTCGTGGGTGAAGACGAAGATCACCTTCAGCTTGCTGAGCGCGGCCAGCCGGATCGCGGGCCGCATGTAGTCGGAGAAGGGGAGGAATGTGGCTGAGAAGGGGATCACCCCGCCGTGGGCGGCCATCCCGTTGACGGCACTCCCCATCCCGTGCTCGCGGACCCCGAAGTGAACGTTTCGGCCGGCGTAGCTCCAGCCGCCGCCGGTCGTACCCTGCTGCGCGGCGGCGTCGCCGCCGGGGTGCTGGAAGTCACCGGCCCCCTTCATCGCGGTGTTGGTCGAGGTATTGAGGTCGGCCGAGCCGCCGATGAAGAAGGGGATCTTGGGGGCGAAGGCGGTGATCGCCTCGCCGGACGCCTTACGGGAGGCGACCGCCTTGTCCCCGACCTGGTAGTCCGGCAGGTCCGCGTCCCACCCTGCAGGTAGGTGCCCGTCGAGCGCGGCCGTGAAGGCGGCAGCGAGGTCGGGGTGCGCTTCGGCGTAGGCATCGAACCGCATCCGCCAGGCGGCCTGGGCCTCGGCGCCCCGGTCGAGCGCTTCGCGGAACTTCGCCGCCGCCTCGTCCGGGACGTGGAAGGCGGGCTCGGATGGCCAGCCCAGGGTGGCCTTGGTGGCGGCAACCCCCTCCGGGCCGAGCGGGCTGCCGTGGACACCGAAGGTATCGGCCTTCGGAGAGCCGAACCCGATCGTGGTCCGGGCCAGGATCAGGGACGGTCGATCGGTCTCCGCCCGGGCCTCGCCCAGGCCGGCGCGGACTGCCTCCGGGTCCATCCCATCGACCGCGATCGTGTGCCAGCCCATCGCGTCGAACCGGGCCCCGACATCCTCGGAGAACGAGAGCCCCGTGCTCCCGGCCAGCGTGATGTGGTTCTGGTCGTAGAGGTAGATCAGTTTGCCGAGCTTGAGGTGACCGGCGATCGCGGCGGCCTCGAAGGCCACGCCCTCCATCAGGTCGCCGTCGGAGACGATGCCGTAGGTGTGATGATCGACGATCTCGTGCCCGGGCCGGTTGTAGGTGGCCGCCAGGAACGCCTCGGCCATCGCCAAGCCGACCCCGTTGCCGAACCCCTGCCCGAGGGGGCCGGTCGTCACCTCGACCCCGGCGGTGTGGTTCCGCTCCGGGTGCCCCGGGGTCTGGGAACCGAGTTGACGGAACCGCTTCAGTTCGTCCAGGCTGAGGTCGTAGCCGGTCAGGTGGAGCAGGGAATAGAGCAGCATCGAACCATGACCCGCCGAGAGGACGAAGCGGTCCCGGTCCGGCCAGTGCGGGTCGCGCGGGTTGTGCTTGAGGAACTCGGTCCACAAGACGTAGGCCATCGGTGCCGCCCCGAGCGGCATGCCCGGGTGGCCGGAGTTGGCCGCTTGGACCGCGTCGATCGACAGGGTCCGGATCGTGTTGATCGCCAGGGTCTCGATGTCCTGGGTCGGCGGGGAGGCAACGGCCACGGATGATCCTCCTGGTAGGGGCTGTAAAAGCGTGTGGTGAGGGGCGCGGGATGGGGAGCGCCCGGAACGTTCGGGATGGCGACGGACGACGATCACCGAGGGCACGTGGCGACACGCCGTAGTCCCGCTCTGGTGCCCGACGCCGCATGCGGCTTGCCATGGGGACGGCGACGTCAGCGAAGTATCCCATCGCCTTGCCAAGCTGACGAGAAATGGCTTGATCGGCTTCGAGCGACGAAGGTCTCAGCTCACCGGGAGTTCGCCCGCCAAGGCGGAACCGGTCGAGGCGTTGGCCGGTGTCGTCTCTCGATCCCGATCTTCCGGTCCCCAGTCGCGGGGCCCGTCATCGACCGGGCGGATGATGAACCAGGCGATCACGACCAGGCCGAGCAGGCTGAGGACCGCGGCCGGACGGCCGAGACCGAGGCCATCGACGATCAGGGTCCATAGCAGTGGCCCGATGATCGCCGCGAACCGGCCGACCATGGCATAGAGGCCATAGAACTGACCCAGGTAGCGGGGTGGGCTGAGACGCAGCATGAACGGCCGGTCGGCCGCCCAGGTCCCCCCGAGCGCGATCCCGGCCAGCGGTGCCACCGGCCAGAAGGCCGCCTTCGGCAGGTCGAGGTAGGCGATCGCGGCGGTCGCCCCCATCACCACGGCCCACAGCCAGAGGACGTACGAGAGCGTTCGCTTCGGGCCGATCCAGTCGACGACCCGGCCCCAGAGGATCCCGCCCGGGATCGCGCCGATGATCCCCGCCGCCAGGACGGCCTGGACCTCGGCATCACTGAATCCGATTTCCCTCGTCGCGTAGATGCCCAACGTGGCGATCAAGGTGTTGGCGGCGTCGGCGTAGAAGATCCGCCCGACGAGGAAGCGTGGCAGTCCCCGGTAGCGCCGGACCCGGCTGGCGGTTCCGCGCAATTCCTCCCAAGCGGTGACGAACGTCTCCCGGCCGAAGCCGCGTTCGACCGGACGGCGGCGTTCCCGGACGAAGGCGAAGCAGGGGAGGGCGAAGAGGAAGAAGGCCAACGCGGTCAGGCGGAACACGGCTGGCTTGGTGCCGTCGAGCAGCTCTAGGGTCACGAGCCCGATCCCGAGTCCGACCAGCGAGCCGGCATACCCCACGCCGACCCCGATCCCTCCGATCCGGCCCCGGTTCGCCTCGTCGCTGACGCTCGGCAACAAGGCGTCATAGAAGATGAGGCCCGCCTGGAAGGCGACGTTGGCCACGACGAACAGGACCAGCGAGACGGCCAGGCCCCCCAGACCGAGCAGGGCGGTGAAGACGCAGCAGACCACGGTCGAGACGACCAGGAACGGCATCCGTCTCGGCACCTGGTCCGACAGCGCTCCGAGGAATGGGGCGGACAGGAAGATGATCGCCATCGAGAAGCTGTTCGTCAGCAGGTAGTCGCCATCGCGACCACCCATGTCATCGACGACCCACAGCGCGAAGTAGAGCGACAGGATGTTGAGCGAAAAGATCGTGTTGGCCAGGTCGTACAG
Organism: Chloroflexia bacterium; assembly: GCA_013698285.1. Lineage (GTDB taxonomy): Bacteria > Chloroflexota > Chloroflexia > Thermomicrobiales > UBA6265 > JACCVE01. Next base: position 12,266 of record JACCVE010000329.1, read on the forward strand.
GACCCAGCCCACGACGCCACGCCGTGCCGCGCCGCTCACCGCCCGGGTCACCGGGGCAGCCGGGGTCACCGGGGCCGTCACCGGGCGACCGGGTCCGAGCGGACCGGAACGGCGCCGAGGGAGCTCGGTGCCTGGTATGCCCGGGGCGCCATGGGGGAGTGATCGCCAGAGAACGAGACGGTCTGTGGCATCGGGATCATGACCTCGCGGCGGACGCTGCCAAGCGGTCCGTGGGTCCCACACCGATCCTACCGGACTGGCAGCGGCCTGTCCTTCCGAGCGCCGCGGTGGCCGCCCTGACTGCCGCCCGTACCGAAACCTCACCGGCCGACCCTATCCGGTCACGGGCCAATGTTGGGGTCGGGATCACCACACCACGAGGTCCGCCGACCCGGTCACCGGGAGGCGGCGGTGACGATCTCCCGGACGCGTCGCTCATCGACCGGGTTGGTCACCACGCCATCCCGCTTGGCGGCCGTACCAACGATCAAGCCGTCGGCGACTGCCAACGACGCCGCCGCGTTGTCGGCCCGGGCGCCGCTCCCGATGTACAGCGGGGTGCCCGGGACGGCGGCCCGGACCGCCGAGAGATCGTCCATGGCGACCGGGCTGCCCGTCGCCCGGCCGGAGACGATGATCGCCCCGGCCAGGCCGCGCTCGACCGCGTCTTCCGCGACGTCGCCGATCGGCCGCGGGGCCAACGAGGCGGCATGCTTGACATCCGCGTCGGCCCAGACGGAGATGTCCGCGCCCAGGCGGCGGATCGCGGCCTGGACCTCCTCCGCCCGTCCCTCGATGATGCCCTGGTCGGTCAGCATGGCGCCGGTGTAGACATTGGCCCGGATGAAACCGGCCCCGGTTGCGGCCGCGATGCCGACCGCCGCCAACACATCGTTGCGAAGCACGTTGACGCCGACCGGGAGGCCCGTCTCGGCGATCGTCGCCGCCACCGCGAGGGTCAGTGCGGCGATCGTCTCCGGCCGGACGTGATCCTTGAGGAACGGCACGTCGCCAAAGTTTTCCACCATCAGGGCCGACACGCCCCCTTCGGCGTAGGCGGCCGCGTCGCGGCGGACCGCGTCGAGGACACCGGGCATCGAGGCGGTGGTCCCACCCCGGGCAGTGCCGGGCAGCGCGGGGACGTGGACGACGCCGACGACCCGGTAGGCGAACCCGCCGGAGGCAGACAAGCTCACTGGGCGGCGGCCAGCCCGGCGGCGGCGGCCCCGGCGGCGAAGAGGACCATCAGCACCGCGAACATGGTGAACGCTCCCTTCGACCGGACCGCGTTCGGGTCGCGTCGGATGAACCGTGCGTGGAGCAGCGAGCCGGCGAAGATCAGGGCGCCGCCCGAGATGCCGAACCAGACCAGCGTCTCGATCGTCACCGGACCGATCCTCCCAGGCCATGGCCAGCCGCCGGTCGGGCGTTAGGGCCGGGCATGGGTGATCGCGAGCACCGTCAGTTCCTCATTCACATCGACCACGCCCTCGACGCCCCGGGCTACGGCCTCCACGTTCTCGGCGTCGTCCAGGGTCTGGACGGTGCCCCGGATCGTGACCACGCCGTCACGTGTGTCGGCCTGGATCATCAGGTCGGTCGTCAGGGCGTCTTCCCGCAGTTCGCGCAGGACCGCGGCGCTTAGGTCGTCGTCGGCCGGGACGGTCATGCCGCCGGTGGCCGTCGAGTCGTCCGTCGAGGTCGCGCTGAACCCGCCGATCACTTCCAGTCCCCCGTCGCCGCCCGGGGCCGGATCGAACCCGACGACCGGGTCGGTCGGCGGCATGTAGGGGATGCCTTCGGCGGCGGAGACCTGGGCGTCGACCGTGCCGATGTCGTCGGTGAAGTCCGCCTCCAGTTCGACCGTCTCCGGCCCAGTGCCCGCGACATCCCCTTCCAGCCCCTCATAGGCGGTGGTGTCTGGGTCCTGGTAGGCGAAGTTCCCCGATTCCTCGCGGGGGGTGGCCGAGGGACCGGCGATGGAGTCGTCCCCGAAGACCTCGATACTGTCGTCGATCGTCAGCCCGGCGGGACCGGCCATGGCGGTCGCCACATCGAGGGCCGCCTGGTGGTTCTCCTCCGAATCGACCTCGCCGGCCAGGAAGAGGACATCGCCGTCGATCCGCGTGGCGATCGACAGGTCCGCCGACTCGAGTGTGCCATCGAGCTGGGCGAGAAATACGGTACGGTCGTCCGGTGTGCTCATCGGGTACCTCGTCATCGGTCCGGCGAACGATCATCCCGTCGATGGCGTCCCCGGCCCGCGTCCGTCCGGTCGGTGGATCTGGGGTAACCCAAGCAGGAATCGTTCCGCCCGGGCCGCCGCGGGCGCGTGATACCCTGTCCGGATACTGAGGGTGGGCAAGGAGCGAGGTGGGTGAGCGAACGCCAGGGTGGCCGGCCCGGCCGGCGAGAATGGCTGGAGACCGTGCCGCCGGACAGCCGCCGGTTGCCGGTCGGGCGGGAGAGCGCGATCCCGGCGATGCCGGACCGATATCGCTACTCGCTCCCCGACCTCGAGCGGGAGACCGGCATGCCCGGCCGCCGGATTCGCTACTATATCAGCCAGGGTCTCCTCGCCCCGGCCTACGGGCGGGGGCCGTCCGCCACCTATGACGCCGGTCACCTGCTGCGGCTGCGGCTGATCGACCACCTGAAGGGCCAGAGGTTCACGCTGCCCAAGATCAAGGACCACCTGGCCGACCTCTCGGACGAGGAGATCACCACCCTCCTCGGCATCCAGACCCGGCCCGTCGAGGAGACGTGGCGGCGGATCACGGTCCATCCCCGGCTCGAGATCTTTGCCCGGGGCCAGAGCGGAGAGCGGCCAGACCCGGCCTTCGAGGGCGCGGTCGAGGCGATCGTCACCTATGCCCGATCGGTCCTCGACCGGGTCGGGAACCGGTCGTGACGAACGCGCGCCAGGCGACTCTGTCCCCCGACCTGCCGGCCGCCGGTCATGACGGGACGCAGCGACCGCCCGGTGAGCCGTTCGGCCCGGTAGGGGGCGACCTGCTCTGGATCCCCGACCACGAGGACGGCAGCGGCTGGGCCGAGGTCGACTGGGTCAGTGCCGCCGCCGGCAGCCGGTATCACTATCGCCACGGCGCACGGTGGGCCGAGGCCGACGCGGCCCGTCCCGCCTTTTACCGGGTCGTCACCCGCCTGGAGTCCGAGACCTTACGGCCCCACGAGAACAGCTATGTCGTGTCGCGGGCCCGGTTGGCCGACTTCCTGGCCGAGGTGGCCCTGGCGGGTGGAGCCGAGGTGCTGTGGCACGTCGAGGCCTGCCCATCCCCGCCGGGGGAGAGCCGCGTCGGCGGGGTGCCCGATGCCTGACGCACTCCGGACCGAGTTCGGGGCACTGAGCGACCGTACGTGCGTCGATCGCGGTCCCGGCGGTCGGTGCCCGTCGCCGGGAGCCAGCCGCTGATGCCCCGACCCGACTCGCGGCGCTTCGCCGGGCCATCCTCCCGGGGACCGCGGGCCGTCGCCATGGACGGCCTGCTGGACGAGGCACCGCCGGGCAGCACCACAGGCACGGTAGTCAGGGCGTTCGGCAAGTATTTCGAGGTCCAACCCGACACCGATGTCCCGGCCCTGCTCTGCACGGTGCGGGGTCTCCTGCGCCGGGAGCGGCGCCGGACCGACCTCGTGGCGGTCGGGGACCGGGTCGCCTTCACCGACCAGCCCGGCGGCGAGGGTCAGATCGAGTGGGTCGCGCCCCGCACCCGCGTCCTGGCCAGGCTGGCGCGCCAGACACGGGACATCGAACAGGTGATCCTGGCCAACCCCGACCAGGCCCTCTTCGTCTTCGCCATCCACCAGCCGGAACCGCACCGCCGGATGCTCGACCGCTTCCTGATCCTGGCCGAGTCCCAGGAGATCCCGGTCGTGATCGGCATCAACAAGGTCGACCTGGCCGGGGACACGGCCGACGAGCGCCGGGAGTCGGTCGATCGCGTCTTCGCCGACTACAGGGCGGTCTACCCGTTGATCGAGTTGAGCGTCGCGGCGGGGATCGGGCTCGACGTGCTGAGGTCTCGCCTGGCCGGCCGGATCACGGTGGTCGCCGGCCCGTCCGGGGTGGGGAAATCGAGTGTCCTCAACGCGCTCGACCCGTCCGGCGAGCGCCAGGTCGGCATGATCTCCGACGCGACCGGCAAGGGCCGCCATACCACGACGGCGACCCGCCTCTATCACCTCGGCGACGAGACCTACGTGGCCGACACGCCCGGCATCCGCTCGCTCGCGATGACGGGGGTGCCGCCGGAGAGCCTCGATGCCTGCTTCCCGGAGTTCAGGCCCTTCCTCGGCGAGTGTTTTTATCAGGACTGCGCCCACGTCCACGAACCGGACTGCGCGGTCCGCGAGGCCTTGGCAGCCGGCGTCATCCCCGCCGAACGGTACGCGAGCTATGCGGCGCTGCGGCGGGGAGAGTCGTTGGAGTGACGGCGTGGACCGTCTCGATCGGACGGGAATCGTTGGGAACTCGCCGGTCGTGACGCCGGAGGGTTCTCGTCCTCCCTCGGTCGTGTTCCGATGCGACGAGGCACCAGACGGCGAGGATCCTCCGATCGTCGCCTCACGGCGGCGGTTCATCGGCACCTCGCCGGGCACTCTCCAGCCAGGCGTCGAAGCGACGCGAGAGCCGCTCCCGGTTGTCTACCCAGTAGTTCCAATTCTCGACGAATTGCACGGCCATGTGGGCTTCGGAGGTCGGTAGTACCTCCCACTCGCCCGGCGTCAGCAACGCCAGCGCTTCCCGGTTCACCGGGCCGAAGGGGATGAGGCGGCTGAAGTTGGCGGTCGGCACCGCCCTGGTCGCGTAGCTGATCAGGCTCATCGCCACGTCGGCATTCGGAGCCCCGGCCGGGACCACCCAGGAGTCGCCAGACAGCATGCCCCCGGCCCAGGAGATCCCCACCTGGCCCCGGGCGTCGGGGAGGGTCGTCCGCACGTTCCACGCGCTGGCGAGGCCGACCTCGCCGTTGACGACCAACTCGACCGGTTGCTTGCTGTCCTCGTACCAGACGGCGACGTTCGGGGCGATCCGGCCCAGGCTGACGAAGGCGCGCTCGACATCGAGGGGGTAGAGGTCGCCGAGCGGCACGCCGTCGGCGATCAGGGCGAACTCCATCGTGCCGGCCGGATAGCGACGGAGGGAGCGGGCCGGGACGCCGGCCGCCGTGTCCCAGACGTCGGCCCAGGTCAACGCCGCTGTCGTCGGGTCCGGGGGCCCGATGATCACCGTCGAGAAGAAGTCGGCCCCGACGCCGTACTGCATCACGATCCCGGTCTCCGAGAAGAGGACCGAATCATCCACCACCCCATAATCGACCGGTCGCAGATACCCGTCGCGGGCCAGGGGTAAGACATCCTCGGTCGGGAGACAGACGAGGTCCCACTGGACCGCCTCGTCATCGACCTGACGTCGCAGTTCTCCCAGCACGGTGGTGTCTTGGGAGACCGTGGCTCCCGTCGCCACCTGGAATGGCCCGAAGTAGGCGGCGTCCTGGGCTTGTTGGTACGACCCGCCCTGGGAGGCCACCGTCAGGGACCGGCCCCGCCACCTGGCCGGGTCGAGGAAGCCCGCCACCGGCGACGCCAGCGGCGGCAGGGGGGAGGAAGGACTCGGGACCGGGGAGGCCTCTGGTCGATCGCCCGGGTCATCCGGCTTGTCACCGCCACACCCAACCAGCGCCGCGGCCGCGGCGCCCGCGGTGGCACCGATGAGCGCCCGCCGGGTCCATCGCGAGCCGAGCGACGCCTTCTCCCGGCCAAGGAGAACGGGAATCGGTGCCGGGTCAGACACCGAGCAGCCAGTCGTTGAACGCGGCCTGGGCGGGGACCAAATTCGTCGCCCACCACGTCGCGTCGATCTCGATCAGGCCACCCCGGTGATCGGGCGCCGTCGGCAGGGTCGCGGCCAGCACGGGATCCATGCCCTCGAAGGCGGCCGCCCCGACCGGTCCGACCCCGACGGCCCGTGCCATCGCCGCCTGCATCGCGGGCTGGGTCGCGAAGCCGACGAAATCTGCCGCGATCTCGCCTGCCCGGCTACCGACGGGCAAGACCCAGTCATTCGTCGTCACCAGAGCCTGCTCCCATCCCCAGTCCAGCGGGTACCCATCGACGACGGCGAGCCAGGCGTGATGGCTCCAGGCGCTCGCGTAGTCGGCCCGGCCCCACGCCAACCACTCGATCGGCTGGGAGGTGGCCTCCCACCACCGGTTGACCACCCGGCCGCTGATCGCCCTGAGCCGGTCGATCGCCCGGCCGAAGTCGAGCGGGTAGAGGTCCGCCGGCAGCACGCCGTCAGAGAGGAGGGCGATTTCGAAGGTTCCCACCGCACCCTTCTTCAGGGCCCGGTTGCCGGGGAAGGCGGTCCGGTCCCACCAGGCCGCCCAATTCTCCGGCCGGGCCAACGCGACTGACGGCCCCGCGGCGAAGGCATTCACCATCGCCACGGCATAGGCAGGGATCGACGTCGTGCCGGTCTCGAAGATATCCACGTCGCTGCCGGCGGAGGTCGCGAAACTGAACGGCTCCAGATAGGAATCCGCCTCGGCGCGGTTCGCCCAAAGACCCTCCACACAGGCCAGGTCGACATACGGTTCACCCTCGTCCACGCTGGTGGTCAACCGCGCGTAATCGGTCGCCACCAGGTCGACGGTGCATCCCGTGACCTCGGCGAACGGTGCGGCCACGACGTGCTCGAACGCCGAGCGGATGGCCGGGTCCGCCTCGGCGACGCGCAGCGTCCACCCGGCCCAGGCGTTGCGGACCAGGCCGTCGGTCACGGTCACCGGGTCAGGATCGTCCCGCACGGCGGTGGGGAGCGGCGCCGCCTGCCGCCTTGCCCGCTCGCCACAGCCCACCAGCGACGCGGCCAGGCCCAAGCCGCCGAGGCGGAGGGCATCGCGCCGCGACCACCG
>JACCVE010000330.1 GCA_013698285.1 Chloroflexia bacterium
GGGCCCTCGGTTCGGAGGCGGCGATGTGGTGTCGCGCATGGTGCCGGGACGTCTCTCCTCTCGTTCGATGCGCCGGGATCATCCCCGTACAGTGGACCGGCCGGCGGAAACGGGGCCAGCGTGACCACCAGGGCCGACGCGCCGGGACGATGCCGCCTAGTGTGCCACCAACGGTGCCGTGGCCGCCGGGGCACTGGTCGTGACCCACCGGCGATGATCGTCCCCGCCGGGGCCGTCGAACGTCTCTCTGCCCACGGCGCGATGTTCGGGTATGATGACACCGCTGGATCTGGTTGCAGCACCGGCACGGCGACGTGAGGAGAGGTTTTCGTGGACGTCTACAACATCTATATGGACGAGTCGCCGGCGGCGGAGGGCCTGGACGGCGAGGCGGGCGTCGAGGTCGAGTTCCGTGTCGTCCCCAACAGCTCCGACGACGGCGATCCAGAGAACAACGCGGTCCTGGCCGGACTCGACCTCGTGGACCTGATCAACCTGCGCGATGTCCTGATGCAGGAGATCGACAACGCCGCCCTCTCCGCGCTGGAAGCCCAGCTCGGAACGATGGACGATGAAGAGTTGATGCCCTAGCGTCACGTGACCTGGCGGTGGGGGACCGTGGCCGGCACCCCTCCCAGGCACCGAGCGGGACATCGTCGGGTCGTGGGGCCCCGGCGTGATCCCGTTCCCGAAGACGATCCCACGCGGAGGCACGATGACGGACAGGCGGTAGCAGCACGGACCTAGCACTGGGCGCGACGCGCCCGTAGCTCAGGGCAGGGGGCGTCGTCCTCCCGTCCGGGAAGTCGGTGACATGTTATCCGCCAGTGACCTGACCGTCCGCTTCGGCGGCCGGATGATCCTCGACTCCGCTTCGTTCTCTCTCCACCCGGGCAGCAAGACCGGGGTCGTCGGACCCAATGGGTCGGGCAAGACGACTCTCCTCGCCACCCTCGCGGGCGTGTCGCGTGCCGAGCGCGGGTCGGTGTCCATCGCTCCCGGTGCCCACGTCGGCTACCTGGCCCAGGGCGCGCTGCCCGACGATGACCGGGCGCTCGGCGAGGTGCTCGACGTGGCGACGGGTGGTCTGGTCCGTGCCAGGCAGGCATTTGACCGGGCCGCCGCCGCCCTGGCGGAGCCCTCGTCGGCCACGACCGGTGATACGCGTCGTCTGGACGCCTATGACCACGCCCTCGCCACCCTCGAGGACCGCGGGGGGTTCGGGGCCCTAGACCACCTCGATGTCCTCCTGACACGATTCGGCCTGACAGACCGCGCCTTGGACACGCCGCTGGGCGCGCTGTCCGGTGGGGAGAAGACCCGAGCCGCCCTGGCAGCCCTGCTGCTGGCGCGGCCGGATATCTTGCTCCTCGACGAACCCACCAATCACCTGGACATCGAGGGACTGGCCTGGCTCGAGCGTTTCTTGGTGACCTTCACCGGGACGGTCGTCGTGGTGTCCCACGACAGGCTCTTCCTCGACAGGGTCGTGTCGTCCGTCCTCTCGATCGATCCCACAACGGCGCGGGTCACCCGGTCGAGCGGTGGCTACAGCGATTTCCTCGCCGAGCGGGACCGGTTGGCCGCGGAACACGCGGCCGGATACCGGCGGCAGCGGGAGGAGATCACCCGTGTCGAGCGGGATGTGGCCGTCCTGTCCCGCCGTGCCTCCTCCCGGGAACGGGAGTCCCAGCATGACTTTCACCGCGCGCGGGCCAAGAAGATCGCCCGGACGGCGAAGGTGCGCGAGCGCCGGTTGGAACGGCAGCTCGACGATGGCGAGCGGATCGAAAAACCCGTCCAGAGCTGGGGTCTGGCCCTGGACTTCGGAGTGCCGCCGGAGAGCAGCCGGTCAGTCGTCCAGATGGACGGCGTGAGTGTCTCGCTCGGTGGGCGGACCGTGCTCGGCGATGTCTCCCTCGCGATCGGCTTCGGCGAGCGGGTGGCGGTGACCGGCACGAATGGCAGTGGGAAGACCACCCTGCTGCGCCTGATCGCCGGGGACCTGGTCCCGGACCGTGGCGTCGTCCGGCTCGGCCCCAGCGTGGTGACCGGGCATTTTACCCAGGAGCACGCCTCGGTCGACAGTGGCCGGACGGTCCTCGACCAAGCGCGGGCGGTGGCGACCATGTCCGAGTCCGATACGAGGACCTTCCTGCACCGCTTCCTGTTTGGAGAGGAGGCGGTGACCCAGGTCGCGGGCACGCTCTCATTCGGGGAACGGGCCCGGCTCGCGCTGGCGCTGCTGGTCCTGCGGGGCGCGAACCTGCTCTTGATGGACGAACCGCTGAATCACCTGGACATCGACGCCCGGGAGCAATTCGAACGGGCGCTGCGATCGTACGGCGGCACCCTGGTGATGGTGTCCCACGACCGGGCGGCGATCGCCCGGGTGGCGACCCGGACGGTGCTGGTCAGGGATGCGAGGCTGCACGATGTGTGACGACCAGTCGGGACAAGGTTTCCGGTCACCAGTCCGACGCCAGCCCACACCGGGAACGAACCCCGTTGCTCGTGGCTTGGTCGACGCGCTGTCTCCAGGACTCGTGTTCAGCGACTGGCCGGGGGGCGAGAGAGGTGGCGCCGGACCCTACCGGCCCTTGGCAGTCATTGCGCATAAGCTATCTTGTCCGCACTTCACGACGGGAGGCGGAAGAGAGCTTGGCGCGACATAACTTCGTGTGACACCCCCTCGGCGACCTCGCGGTAGTCGCCCGGCGTCGTCGCCACAAGACCTCGGCGATGTAACGTGCACCGGCGTCGTGACGACTCAACCGCGAGCACCGTGAACGAAGCGTCACCGTATGAGGCATCGCTATCCAAGGCCGGCAACGACACACCTCGTGATGCTCGATCGTCGTTGACAATCTTCGGGGACCAAG
>JACCVE010000357.1 GCA_013698285.1 Chloroflexia bacterium
GGGCCCTAACAGGGTAACGTCTCGACGCACCCTCGCCGACCTCCACCAACGCCCGTGCAGGCTCACCATCGCCAACGCCCACGCCGCCCTCGACCGCGCCGTCTGGGCCGCTTACGGCTGGGACGACCCCGACCCGGCGGAGGTGCCGGAGGACACCATCCTGGCGAGGTTGCTGGCGCTCAATCTGGAGCGGGTGGAAGGAGATGGTGATCGACCCGTGGCCCACCGCATCGCTCCATGAGGCGGTAGGACGCTCCGGCGATTATCTCCCTGGGTGCCAGGAGAGGGCCTGCCAGACGATGCCCTGACCGTCCCAGGTCAGGTTCGCCAGGCGATGACGACCCGATGACGTGACGCTCTACGCCCACTCCCGCGGGTCGATCTCTCACCATGGTTTGAGGTGGCCGTTGCCGTGTTTGAAAGCGATGCGCCGCCGGTTCACCGCGCTGTACAATCCGTTTGGCGTCGGCTGGCGTGCGCGCCGTTCGGGTTGCTCACCGGGAAACCAGGAGGCCACCTGACGTCGGCCGTTTGGTCATGCGCGCCGCGGAACGGGCATCGCCCAATCGTCGTATCGTGATCCTACCTTCGATTGATCGAGAGGGGATGCCGGTACCATCGTTGTGTGACCGTCCCGGTCGCCGCACGTACCGGCGCGTCTCGTCACGGAGCGCCGCCTGTAGGATGGCGCCAGTCGGCTCACCCTCGGCCGGATGGTCAATGCCGTCGGCTTTTGATGACATGGAGGATGTCGTGTGCGTCCACCGGCTCGCTCGATCGCGACCCCGGCCAACGCGGTCGCCTCGGATCGGCGGCGGTACGGAGTGCGGATGCAACATTGCGTCCCCAGGCTCGCGACGACATCGGACTCGAATCGGTCGTGTTCCGGAGAAATCATCTGCTAGTGGGTGAACGATCCGCTTCCGAACGACCGCTAGCGTGGCCCGGCGTCGTCGACGCGATGGGCGATCTCGTCGCGATCTCCGACGTAGCCGGAGAGCTCGTCCACGTCAACCCCGCCCTCCATGCCATGCTGCACCGGACGGAATCGCATGGCAACCAGCCGGCATCGGACGCCGGCGTCGCCGCGTCGGTGACCACTCCGTTCGGGTCGGGAGGTTTCTCCCTTGGCAGGACCGCACGGACAGGGACGCCCGAGCGAGACGTCCCGGTGGTGCTCCGCGGCGCTGGCGGTGAAGAACACCACATTCTCTGGCACGTGGATCCGATCCTGGGATTGGACGGGGTGGTTCGCGGCGCCATCGCCGTTGGACGCGATGTCACGGCGGATCGCGCGCAGGCGCGGGTGCAGGAGGACCGTCTGGCGATCGCGGTCCATGACCTGCGCTCCCCGGTGACCTCCATTCTCGGGTACCTCGAACTCGCGGGTCGTATCATCGCCACCTCGGTGGGCCGGAGGGGCACGGCCCCTGTCGCGGAAAGCGAGGTGATCCTCTCGGACGACGCGGCAATGCTGCCCCGGCTCACCCGGTACGTCGAGCGAGCCGAGACCGCCGCCCGGGAGCTGCGCCGCGCGATGCAGATGCACCTCGATGCCTTGGCGGCGTCGGGTGGCCATCTCGTCGGTGAGCTCGAGGCGAGTGCGGTGGATCTCGGTCCGCTGGCCCGAGCGGCGGTCGAACATACCCGGTCCCAGACGACGCGCCACACGGTGACGCTGCACGTCCCGGTCGAGCCGCTCATGGTAAAAGGGGATGGGGATCGCGTGCACCAACTGCTCGACAACCTCCTCTCCAACGCCGTGAAGTACGCGCCGGACGGCGGGCCGATCATCGTCCGATTGGACGCGGCACCCGTCGTGTCGAGTCTCCCGGTCGCCGGGGCTGACGGATCAGAACCACGCTGGGCTATCCTCCAAGTCGAGGACACCGGACTCGGTATCCCGGCCGCCGACGTACCGTTCGTCTTCGACCGCTATTGGCGGGCCAGCGGGTCCACGCGGCTCGTGCCGGGGACCGGCCTCGGACTCTACGTCTGCCGGGCCGTCGTGGCGGCCCATGGTGGGCATATCTGGGTGCAGCGAACCATGACCGCCGGACCCGAGGATGGGGGCGTGATCGGGGGCCACGACGATTGGCACGGCACCGTCATCACCGTCGCCCTGCCCTTGGCAAGGGACGACACCATCGTGGCCGGGAATGAGGACGGTGCCGCCGAACGGCTGGTACTCGACGCGGAGGACGACCGATGAGCGAGCACGGGGACATGCTGGCGAGGTCCGGTGACACCGAGGCGACCGACGCGACCGAGGTCGTGGAGGCGATGGCTAGGCCGATTGACCCGACGGGCATTTCGAACCTCGATATGGTGCTCGGGGGCGGCCTACAGCGCGGCGGCCTGACGCTCGTGGTCGGACCGCCCGGCTGCGGCAAGACCACGCTCGCCGGCCATATGGCCTTCGCCGCTGCCGCGGCGGGTCGCCGCGTGCTGATAGTGGCATCCCTCTCCGAACCGGTTACCAAACTGTTGGCCCACCTTCGCACCTTCCGCTTCTATGACGAGGCGCTGGTGGGTGATGCGCTCCGGGTACACAGCCTCCAACAGTTCCTGCCACATGGGCTGGCGACCACCGGTCGCGAACTCGTCGAGATCATCCGCACCGAGCGGGTCGACCTCGTCGTCCTCGACGGCTTCGGCAGCATCCGCGACGTCGACGGCAATCCCCAGGCCGCCCGGGAGTTCCTCTACAACGTGAGCGCCGCCCTGAGCTTACAGGGCGCGACCACCGTGATCACGGTCGAGGGACGAGCCAATGAGCCGAACTTCCATCGAGAAGCAACCACCGCCGACGTGATCCTTAGTCTGGACGTGACCCGCGACAACGTCCGCGCCCACCGCTGGCTCGAGGTGATGAAGGCGCGTGGGACCTCCACGATCAGCGGGCTCCACGGACTGACCATCGACGGGTCGGGCGCGAAAGTTCGGCCCCGGCTCGAGACCCGCGCGATGGAGGCGGAACACGGCCTCCAAGCTCGCACCGACCCCACGCCGGCGATGGCCACCGCCGCCTCCGCCCGGGCCATGTTCGGCTTGCCTCGGCTCGACGCGGTGCTCGGGGGTGGGCTCCCGAGAGAGACCTCCACGCTCGTGCTCGGCGGCGTCGGGACGGGCAAGACCCTGCTCGGCCTGATGTTCGCCCTGGCCGGCGCGGCGTCAGGTGAGCCGACAATCTACTTGAGCCTCCGCGAGAACCGGCGTCAATTGCTCAGCAAGGCCGAGGCGTTCGGGTTCGGGGAGGCGATGCGGGCGGCCTTGGCTCCAGGTGGGCACCTGACGTTGCTGCGGCGTCCGCCGGTCGAGCTCGACATCGATCGACTCGCCGACGAGTTGTTGACCGAGTTCGACCGGATGGGGGCGCAACGGCTGGTGATCGATAGCATCGCCGAGTGGGAGCGAGCCGTCGGCGAGGGCAGTGACCCCCGCCGCGTCTCCAACCACCTCGCCGCGCTGATCGAAATCCTAGGCGAGCGCAGGGTGACCTCGCTGATCATCCGAGAAACCGATGGGCTGCTGAATCGTGACGGTGACCTGACCTCGGGCACCCTGCCCGCGACGGTCGAGAACGTCGTGCGCCTGGCCCAGGTGAGCCATCGCCAACGGTCCCATCGCATCCTGACATTCCCCAAACTACGGGGCGCGCCGTCCGATCCGACGGTCTATGCGTTCGTGCTCACGACCGGCGAAGGTTTCCGGGTGCTCGGGGCGTTCCGGGGTGACAGTGACATCTCGGAGGCACTGTCCGAACACGAGGTGATTGACATCCGAGGCACCCCGCCACCCAGTTCCACGATGGGCCCATCCCCGGAGGACGATCTGGAACGAACCGATGGCGACCCAGATCAGGGATCGACATGAGCTCGGTTGGAGGACCACCCGGACCGGCGTTGGTCCTGATCGCCGAAGACGAAGAACCCGTCGCCGAACTCCTCGCCTACGTGGTGGCCGACGCGGGGTATATCCCGCTGCTCGCACCCCATGGCCGCGCGGCGCTCGAATTGGCCCGGGCTCGGCGGCCGGCACTTCTGATCACCGACCTGATGATGCCCTATCTCGGCGGGGCTGCCCTGATCGCCACCCTCCGTGCCGACGCGGCGGCCGTCGGCCAGACCGCCGCGCCCGCGATCTTGGTCACCGGCTCGGGTACGCGGCAGGCGCTCGCCGCGGGCGCCGACGTGATCCTCTACAAACCCTTCCACATCGCCGCGGTCGAGGCGCTCCTCGACCGCTTCCTCGCCCTCGCGTCGTCAGGGACCGAATCGGACGGGACTCGGGAGTGATCACGCCGGCTCGTGACCGCCGGGTACGAGCCAGCATGGCGCCCCGGAGTCGCGGCGATCGGAGAGGCCCCCCGCCGCCGAACTGGACCGCCTCCGCCGGGCCTGGCCCATTATCGCGGGCGCCGACGCCGCGCCCCTGAAGACGCGCACCCCGACCACCTTCTCCAACGCCCGCCCGACCGACCTGGCTGGCTAACGCCTACGCCGCCCTCGACCGCGCCGTCTGGGCCGTCTACGGCTGGGACGATCCCAAGCCGGGGGAAGTGCCGGAGGACATCATCCTGGCGCGGTTGCTGGCGTTGAACCTGGAGCGGCCGACGGGTTCCGGCTGACCGCACGTCCGACATCGAGGGGCAGGTCCGCGTCGATACTTGACCCCGACCCAACCCGGCGGTATCGTCTCGCCTGGCGATTCCGTGGCCCCGCGCGAGCTGAGAGCCAC
>JACCVE010000387.1 GCA_013698285.1 Chloroflexia bacterium
ACGGTAGTCCCCAGAACTCGGCGAGGGCGGTGCGGTGAGATTAGTCGAGATCCGCGAGCTTGACGGACCAAACGTGTTCCTCCTGGAGCCGGCCATGAAGGTCGAACTGGAGGTCAACGGTGCGGACCTCTCCGGGGACACCGCCCGGGCATTTTACCGTCGTCTCGAACACTGGGGCGCCTCAGACCCCGAGGGCGAAGAGGGCGAAGAGGGCGATTCTCACACCGATCCGGTCGTGCCGCTCGTCGATGGCCTCCTGGAGGTGATCGGCCTCCTGCACGGTCGAGCGGGCGTGCCAGCACCCAACGCGCGCTGGGAACGGATGGAAGAACCCGATCACGTGACCATCGCCTTCGGTTGGACCCATCGCCGCGCCGGCGTGGCGGTGGCGGAGGCGATCGCGGCCCTCGCGCTCGGTGAGCCGGTTGACCACGATGAGGTGGTGGCAACCCTTCGAACCATCGTCGCCTCACCGGCCAAACTCGGAGATGCCCCGCTGGTCGTCCGTGACCGCGATCGGCACAAACGGATCGTGGCGATCACGGGCACGAACGGGAAGACGACCACCACCCGCCTCGTCGCCTCGATCCTCGCCGCCACCGGGACCGGGGTCGGCTGGACCTCGACGAACGGGGTCTGGGTTAATGGGGAGGAGGTGCTGGATGGGGACTGGACCGGGATCAGGGGGGCACGACGGGTCCTCGACCACCCGGACGTCGAGGTGGCCATCCTTGAGACCGCCCGTGGAGGCATCCTCCAGCGCGGCGTCGCCTACCAGAGCAACGACGTGGCGGTGGTGACCAATGTCACCGCCGATCACCTCGGGCTCCATGGCGTCCTGACGGTCGAGGGGCTCCTCCGGGTCAAGGCGGTCGTGCCGAGGACGACGCGGTCGAGCGGTACCGTCGTCTTGAACGCGGACGATGCCCTGGTCCAGACACTGGCGACCACCGTTCGGGCGTCGGTCTTCCTCGTCTCGCGTCAGCCGGAGAACCCGTTCGTCACCGCCCATGTTCTAGCCGGGGGCGAAGCCCTGGTCGTCCGGGACGGCTGGCTGACCCACCTCACGGCGGGGCAGGCGCGCGCGTTGGTCTCGCTAGAGGATGTCCCGATGACCTTCGGGGGCCGGGCGGCCCACATGGTCGAGAACGCCCTGGGCGGCGCGGCGGCGTGCCTCGCACTCGGGCTCTCGACCGACCAGGTCGTGACGGGACTGCGGGCCTTCCGCAACGCGGTGGACTCAAACCCCGGCCGGTTGAACGCCTACGATGTCGACGGGATCACCGTCATCTCGGACTATGCCCACAATGAGGCGGGCCTGCGTCACCTGCTGTCGTTTGCCCGGACGTTCGTCGGGCCGGACGGCCACCTGTTCTCCCTGATCAGCACGGCGGGGGACCGCACCGACGCGACCCTGGTCAGCCTGGGAAAGATCGCCGCGGGCGGGGCCGACCGGGTGTTGGTGAAGCGGACGCACCGTTACCTTCGTGGCAGGGAGCCGGGGGAGATGGAGCGCCTGTTCGCCGCTGGCATCGTGGAGGGCGGTCAGCAGATGGCGCCGCCCGTGGACACCGAGATCGAGGCGCTCGACATCTTCATGCGGACCACCAAGCCGGGCGACGTGATCGCGATGATGTGCATCGAGGACGGCGACGAATTGCGAGCTCGCCTCGCCGAGATCGGCACGCCGATCTGACACGCCACCGCGCGTGAACGATGACACGAGCCATGGACGGTGAGATCAGGTGCATCGGGGCCAGTCTGACCGTCGAGCGGCCCGATGCCGGCTCAATCTCCCGATGCCGTAGCGGTGGCCAGTTCCGGGTCGGTCAGGGTCGACCAGACGAGTTGGGGACGATCGACCATCAGGATGACGAGATCGTCGCGGCCGGCCCGGTCGATCGCGACCCGGCAGGCCTCGATCTCGTCGGTGACGACCGTGATGACGTCCTCCGCCATGCCGCCCTCCACCACCGCGGTCCGGAGGATGCCGGCCATCTCTCCCCGGGCCCGTCCCCTGGGATTGGCGTCCTCGCGAATCACGATCTCCGAGAAGGTCTTGGCGGCGAGTCGGCCGAAGGTATCCGCGTCGTTGTCACTCCGGTCGCCCGGCAAGGCAATCACCGCCACGGTGCGCGACGGCGCGGTCCGCCGGACGAAGTCCGCCAGCGACTCGAGCCCGGCGACGTTGTGGCAGTAGTCGATCAGCACCTTGCGACCATTGGACTCCAGCATGTTGAAGCGACCGGGGGTCTGGTAGAAGTTGGTGGTGAAGCTGCGGAGGGCGTTGCGGATGTGCTCCAATTGGACATCGGCCGCGAATGCCGCCGCGGCCGCGGCCATGGCGTTGGCGATGTTGACTCGCAGCCTGCCCTCGAAGGTGGCCGGGATCTGGTGTGCCAGCAGCAGGCTGGTCTCGCGGCGGTGCTCCATCATGGTCAGCATCTCGCCCTGGCGGGTCTGCTTCAGGACGACGGCCCGGCCCCGCTCCCGGAGGTGCTCGCGGATGACGGGGTTGTCGTCGTCCAGGCTGAAGAAGACGATCTCGCCCCGGGCCCGGCGCGCCATCTCCACCGTCCACTCGTTGTCGGCGTTCAGAACGCTGGCACCATCGCGGAGGACCGACTGGGGCACGACCGACTTGACCCGGGCCAGGTCGGCCAGGGTGTCCACGCCCCGTAGGCCGAGGTGGTCACTGGCGACGTTGGTGACCACCGCGATGTTGCAGCGGTCGTAGCCGAGGCCAGAGCGGAGGATGCCACCCCGGGCGGTCTCCAGCACGGCAAAGTCGACGGAGGGGTTCTTGAGCACCATCTGGGCACTGGTCGGGCCGCTGGTGTCACCGGCCCTGATCAGGGTGCCGTCGATGTAGATGCCATCGGTGGTGGTGAGGCCGACCCGGCGCCCGGCCAGCTTCAAGATGTGGGCGATCATCCTGGAGGTGGTGGTCTTGCCGTTCGTGCCGGTGACGGCGACGATCGGGACGCGTGAGGGGGCGCCGGAGGGGAACAGCATGTCGACCACCGCCCGGCCGACGTGGCGAGGGTGGCCCTCGGTCGGGTTGGTATGCATCCGGAAGCCGGGGCCGGCATTCACTTCGCAGATCGCCCCGCCGGTGTTGCGGACCGACTGGGAGATATCGGTGGTGATGAAGTCGATGCCGGCGATGTCGAGGCCAACGACCATGGCCGCCTGGCGGGCGATCTCGACATTGTCGGGGTGGATGTCGTCGGTGCGGTCGATCGAGGTGCCACCGGTGCTCATGTTGCCGGTGAGCTTGAGCGAGACGAGCGCATCGGCGGCCGGGACATCAGCGACGGTCAGGCCTTCCCGTTCTAACACGTCGATCGTCTGGGCATCGATCGCGATCCGGGTCAAGATCTTCTCGTGCCCGACGCCCCGGCGGGGGTCCGCGTTGGCGAGATCGATCAGTTCGGCGATGGTCCGCTTGCCGTCGCCGATGACGTGGGCCGGGACCCGCTCGGCCACCGCGACGACCTGGTTCTTGACGACCAGGATCCGGAAATCTTTACCGGTGATGAAGGATTCGACCACGATGGTCCCGTCCCGGCTCTCGACCAACGCCACGGGGAAGAATTCGCGGACCTCGGCCTCATCGGCCAGGTTGATGCAGACCCCGCGACCGTGGTTGCCATCCAGGGGTTTGAGGACAACCGGATAGCCGATCCGCTCCGCCGCCCGCACGGCACCGTCGGCGGTCGTGGTCACGACGCTGCGGGGCACGGGGATGCCGACCTCGTGGAGGAGGCGATTCGTCAGTTCCTTGTCGCTGGCGATATCGACGGAGATGTTGGCGGTCCGCGAGGTGACCGTGGCCCAGATCCGCTCTTGGTACTGGCCGTGGCCCAATTGGACCAACGACCGGCGCGGGTCGAGGCGCAGGACGGGGATGCCGCGACGCTCGGCCTCGCTGACGATAGCGCCGGTGGACGGGCCAAAGGCGAGGCGCTCGGCGACCTTGATGACCCGCCCCTCCAACTCCAGGGTGTAGTCGAAGTCCGGCTCGGCGCCGTAGACGGCATGGTTGAGGATGCGGACGGCCAAGTGACCGGCGGCCAGGCCGACGTCCTCCTGGTCGAACTGGTAGACCACGTTGTAGACGCCACGCTCGCTCGACCCCCGCGTCAGGCCGCGCCGTACCTCGGCACCCGAGAGGTTCTGCAGTTCCAGGGCGACGTGTTCCATCACGTGACCCATCCAGGTGCCCTCCCGCAGCCGTTGCAGGAAGCCGCCCGGTCGGCCGACGGAACAAGCGTGGTCGTAGAGCGACGGGATCATCTCCGTCAACTGCTCGTAGAACCCCGGGATCTTGTTGGTCGGTCGGTCCTCGAGCTCGCCGAGGTCCACGACATGATGGACCACCGGGGTCCGGGCCCAGACGTTGGGGCCACGCAGGATATTGGTGCTCCGGATGGTCAGCATCGGTTCATGTCCCTGGTTCGACCAGCGTGGTCTCGGTTAACGGGTGGCGCCGCGCGCCCGGCGCCCCGGGCGCGCGTGGGATCGGGTCAGGGTCCCGCTCGTCGGGCTAATCGAGGACCTTCCGGTTCTGGAGGTCGAACCGGCGGCCGGCGGTGAGCATGTGGAGGGTGGCGCCGGTGACCGAGATCTCGCCGTAGCGTTTGACCTGGTGGATGTTCGACTCCATCCCGCGGCCATCGACGACGGTGACGCTGTGTCGCCCGATGACCTCCATCACGTCGAGCCCCTCGATCAGGACGGCGGTGTCCTCGTCCACCCCGACGCCGAGGAGGCGCGGGTTGGAGGCGACCAGCGTCAGGAGGCGGCCGATCCGGTCCCGCTGCCGGAAGTGCTGGTCGATGATGACGTCGGGCACGAGGCCGAAGCCGGCCACCATCTGCGCCATCCGCTGTTTGGGGGCGTTACCACTGGCACCGTAGGCGACCATGTGTGAGGAGAGGATCGACGCCCCGGCACTCGTTCCCCCGACGGTGGCACCCTCGTTATTCCGCCGTCGGATGATCTCGGCGGCCGGGGTGCCACCGAGGATCGAGGAGAGGCGGAGTTGGTTGCCGCCGGTGAGAAAGATCCCGGTCGCCCGCTCCAGGGCGGCCAGTAAGCTGGGACGCTGGGCGTCGGACCGGTTGCCGAAGAAGGTGACCTCCGCCGAATCGGCCCCCATGCCGAGGAATATGGCCTTGTACCGTTCACCGGCCGCCTCGATCGACGACGCCGTGGGGACGATGGCGATCCGGGCCTGACTACCGCCACTGATCTGCAAGAACGTGGACAGGATCACCTTGTCGTCGAGTTTGTCTTCCGCTCCCCCGATGGCCATAATGGGGCCGACGCGCACCGGCGCCGGTCTCGGCTGGCCAGCCGGCCGGGCCGGGGCATCCGTGCTGGACGTGCTCACTCTCGCCACTCCGTCCCCCGCGGTTCGCGGGGGGTTGCTGGGTCGTATGCGATTCGGACGCGACCCGGGCGGTCACGCCGGGCCGGTCGTGGTCATCACGTCAGTGTGGTGCACCGGGACTGTAGCGTTGTCCACACGGCGCGTCAATTCTTGGCCTGCCGGGGCACCCGCTCACTTCCCCGACCTGCGCCAAGCCGATCACCCCGCGGTCCCGAAGACCTGACGATGGAGCGCGACCCCATGAGTCATCCCTTTCTCGACCGGCTCCGTGATGGACCATTACTCCTCGATGGTGCGATGGGCACGATGCTGTACGCCGGCGGAGCCGCCCTGGACGAGTGCTTCGACGCCTTGAACCTCACCCACCCCGAGCGTGTCGCCGAGATTCACCGGGCCT
>JACCVE010000396.1 GCA_013698285.1 Chloroflexia bacterium
GGGTGGGTGGGGGCTGAGCGAACTGGTGTATCTGGTCGGGGGGGTGGCGTTTCGCTGGGCACGTCCCCACCCCCTCTTCGACCGGGTCCGGCGGGCATACGGATCCCTGGACCACGCCGAGGCGACAGTGCCGGGAACGTATTACCTGACCATGTTCACGGAGAAGGCGGACGGGATGCATCCCAGGGCAACGGGCATCGCCAACCCTGGTGCGAAGGACCGCCCGTGACGAGAGCACCGCACCGAGCGTGAAAGGCCAGCCCGCCGCCCCCGGTCGTCACTCTGTCGGTCCGATTCGGGTGCGTCTGAGCATCGTACGACGTAGCGAGTGGCGCCCCCATCCCGTATCGGGGCAACCCGGTCATCGTGCCCGGAGCGGGCGGTCGGGGGCGATCGGACCCGCCCGGCGGTGCGACCGAATCCGCCCGTCCCGAGGTGAGGGGGTCTGGCGGCTTCGGACCGGGTCGGGGCGGGTACCGGGCGATCTCGGCCCGGGGTGACGCGCCGGGTCAGCGGGCGACGAGGGAGCGGAGGGAGTCCGGGGCGGGGACGGGGACATCGATGGGGGGGACGAGGCGGTCGACCAGGCTGGCGCTGCCGGTGACGCCGAGGCGTGTCATCACCAGTTCGAAGGCGGGTTGGAGGTCGGCCATGATGCCGGCTTTGGTCTCCTCCGGCAGGTCCCAGAGCTGGCGCTTGAAGGGGCCGAAGCCACGCTTGCGGGTGGTGTAGTAGAACTGGGCGTCCGTCTGGCCCTCCGTGCGCTCGCCGGCGTGATTGGCGGCGAGGTGAGCGTAGATGGCGTCCTTCAGCCCGGCGGGCAGCGCGGCGCTGTCGTAGAAGAGGTTCTGGAAGCCGGTCGCCAAGTGGACCTCGATCGCGTTGGCCTCGGCAAAGCGGCCGAAGGCCTCCTCAGGCAGGGTGCTGGCGCCGTGCTGGACGGCGCCGCCGAGGCCGTATTCCTCTCGGGCGGCGGCGGAGAGCCGGGCCAGGGTGTCGAAGTCGACCTTGACGCCGGCGACGGTGCCGTCGGCCAGGGGGACGCCGCCGTGGCTCGTCCCGGTCTGGACGCTGATCTTGCTGATGCCGGGGATCGGGCGGCCCGCCTCGGCGGACAGGCGGTCCATGGCGGGGACATAGCCACCCATGAAGGCGTGGAGGTCCTCGACGGTGCTGTTGTGGCCGCCGACCTCGCCGATCTCGCCGCCGATCGAGATGGTGACGTTCTCTGGCTCGTGGTCGCGGATGAACCGGGTTAGCTCGGCGGTCCGCTCGTAGTTGGTCCGCTGCTGCTCGGCCAGGGTCGGCAGGGAGAGGTCGACCAGGGTCGAGGCATCGACGTCGATGTTGAAGAAGCCAGCCTCGATCGCCTCGACGGCCAAGTCGCGGACGGACGCGATCTCGGCCTCGGGGTCCGTGCCGTAGTTCTTCAGGTTAGCCTGGAAGTGGTCGCCCTGGATAAAGACGGGCCCCTGGTGACTCTCCTTGATCGCGGCGGCCAAGACGCAGGCGGCGTATTCGGCCGGGCGCTGGTCGGTGTAGCTCATCTCGGAGCGGGCGATCTCGAACAGGACGATCTTGTTGTCGGTCGCCCGGGCGGCCCGGAAGATGGTCCGGGCCACCTCGTAGGTGAGGCCGCGGACGTTGATCGCCGGGGCGGTGGCGTTGGTGTAGGCGCCCTGGCCGCCGGCGAGGTAGAGGTCGTGGATCGAGGCGGGGAAGGCGCCGAGGGCGGGCGCGGCGCGGCGGAGGACCCAGCGGGCGGCGGCCTTGGCCTCGTCGGTGCCGAAGACGGCGGTATCGACCAACCGATCGACCAGGCCGGCGCGGAAGGCGGTGGCATCTTCGATCGCGACGCCGTCGCCCTCGATCACGGCGATGCCATCGAGGGCACGGTGCAGGTCGGAGACGGTGGAGAAGGGCGAGATGGCCATCGGGCGCTCCTGGTGGGGGATGACCGGGCCAATCATGGTCGCCGGCCCGGCGACGGGCGAATCCTATCCGGCACAGCCGCGAGACGGGTGCCACCGATTACGGAGTCGGCGGCCGGTAGACGGTAGACGGTAGACGGTAGACGGTAGGGACATTGTTGGCCAGTGGGCTGGCGGGAGCCGAGCGCGCGACGTTGGTCGTCATGAGATGCGGCGCGGTACGACCCCGAGACCGCCGGGTGCGACCAGACCCCGGGGGCCGGCCGGGGTCTGGTCGAGTCGCTCGCATCGAAGGGCGGGGGCACCAGCCTTGGGCACCCACCGCGATACCCGGGGTCCCCGGCGTCCCCGGCCTACTGGACGGTGAGCACGCCCTCCATCAGGGCCCGGTGGCCGGGGATGGCACAGTAGTAGGTGTACTCGCCGGGGGCCAGGTCGGCCGGGATCGGCCAGTTGACCACGTCGCCTCCGACTGGCATGTCCACCGGGGCATCGTCGTTGTAGCCGTCGATCGCAAAGTTGTGCGGCGATCCCAGGTTCACCAGGTCGATCGACCCACCGACCGGGACGGTCAGCGATTCCTGGTTCCAGGCGATATCGACGGCTTCGAGGAGGACGGGCGGACCACCCGCCGGGGCCTGTCCAGCTCCGTCCGCGGGCGGCGGAGCCTGCTCTCCACCCGCGGCGGCACCACCGGCTGGGGCGTTCCCGATCGTCAAAACGCCTTCCATCAGGGGGCGGTGACCGGGAACGGCACAGTAATAGATGTACTCGCCCGGAGCCAATTCAGCCGGGATTGGCCACGGGATCACCTCGCCGCCGATCGGGAGGTCCACCGGCGCCTCGTCGTTGTACCCTTCGACGACGAAGTTATGTGGAGCGGCGCCAGAGTTGAACATGTTGATCGTGCCGCCGACCGGGAGGGTCAGGGTCTCCTGCGTCCAGGCGATGTCAATAGCTTCGAGTTCAACGGCCGCGGCACCACCACCCGCCGGGGGTGCCTCACCACCGCCCTCGGCGGGCGGTTGACCACCCTCCCCGCTTGCCACTTCCGGAGCCGGGGAAGCGTTCGGATCCACGGCGGAGGGGATGTCGGTCGGGGCGCCCTCGACGGGGATCCGGGTCACGGTCGGTTCCTGGGCCACGTCGATCGCCGACGACCCACAGGCCGCCAGGACCGCCATCGCCGGCAGGGCCACGCCGAACCCCGCCGCCCGGCGGAGGACCAGTCGTCGGGTCAGGCGCGCCGGGCCTGCCGAGCCCAAGGTCCCGTATCGTTTGTCGGTGACGTGTCGTTCGCCGGTCATGCCTCGGTCGTCGGTCATCGATCGTGTCTCCCACACACCGGGGACCTGGCCGGACCCACGAATCGGTCCGTGTCGCTCCCCGCCACCACGTTGCCACCCGCGACGCATCCGACGCGCCACGGCTCCGTCGTCCCGACCAGCGAGATCGGCCCCGGGCAGGGCGTCGTAGCCCGGCATCGGGGCGGACCCTCCACCGGCCGCCGCAATGCGCCAATGGTACAGTCAATGGGCCATCGTGAGTGTCGGGAAAAGCCCGCAACCGCGCGAGAATCGGCCCGCCGCGGTCATTCGGATCACCTGACACGGGAGCCCCGGCCCGCGAGCGGGGGCGCCGTGGCACGGAGGGTGAGAGCGACGCGGGAGGGCCGGGCGGTCGGTGCCCGGCGGGGACATGACCCGGGGACTCCCTGGGTCGGGACGGGGGCCGATGGTCGTGACGCTGGATGACATGGGATCTCGGCCGGAAGCGGTGCCGCGCCAGCACCGGATTCGGGCGAATGGCATTACGCTCTCGGTCGCGGAGTACCCCGGCCCGGGGGGCGGCGGGGACGACGCGTCGGTGGTCCTCCTGCACGGTATCGGCAGCGCGGGGGCGTCGTGGTCGCCGGTCATCGACGGGCTCGTGGCCCATTTCCGGCTGCTGGTGGCGGACCTGCGCGGTCACGGCGCGTCGGACCGGCCCGAGCGCGGCTACCTGCTGCCGGACTACGCGGCCGACCTGGACGGCCTGCTGAGCGCGTTCGGCCTGGACCGTCCCCTCCTGCTCGGCCATTCGCTGGGGGGCCTGATCGCCCTGACGTGGGCGGCGGGGCACCCGGGCCGGGGCCGGGCGATCGCGCTGGAAGATTCGACCTTGCGCGGCGGGCCGGGCGTGGTCCCGTCATTCGATGGCTGGATCGCGCTCTCCCGCCTGTCCCCGGCCGCCGCCGCCGCCCATTATGCCGAGGAGCATCCCGATTGGTCGGCCGAGGATTGCCGGCGCCGGGCGGAGGGGATCACGTCGGTGGCGCCCGGGGTCTTCACCGAATTGAGGGCCGCGAACCTCGACCCGGAGCAGACGGACCGGATGGCCTCGCTGGTGGGGATCACCTCGCCGGTCCTGCTGGTCCACGGAGATCCGGCCGCCGGCGGGATGGTGCACCCGGCCGATGCGGCGCGGTTCGCGGTGACGCTGCCGGACGCGCGGGCCGTCCGGATCGCCGGGGCGGGCCATAGCATCCACCGCGAGCGGCCCGAAGAGTTCCTGGCGGCGGTGGTACCGTTCTTGGCCGTTCATGTCCGGGAGCATGACGTCAAATCGTGAGGCGGTCATCCGACCGC
>JACCVE010000399.1 GCA_013698285.1 Chloroflexia bacterium
CGCGGGGGCCGGTGGGACGAGCATGCTCGCCGCGTCCCGGGCCAACGCACCTGGCGACGGCCGTCGCGCCCCGACCGGATCGGCGCCGGGAGCGACGCCGTGGGGGGACCATGAAGGCTCGAGGTCCCGACCGGCCCAGGACTCCCTACGCTTCGTCCGAGCGCCAGAGCGGCCGGGTCAGGCAAGTCGGACCGCCCTCGCGGTTGTGGGAGATCTCGTCGCCGGCGTAGGTCAGCACCCTGCACCCCGCCGCCTCCAACCCGGCCCGCGTGCGCGGGTTGCCCTCGATCATCAGGCAGACTCCCGGTGCCAGGGCCAGCACGTTGCACCCCAGGCTCTCGAACTCCGCCTCTGGCACTTCGACCGTCCGCCAGCCCCGCTCATCGAGCAGTTCGACGAAGCTGACCGGCAGCAGCGATGGGTAGACCACCGCCAGGTCGGCCCCCACCGGGCTAATCAGCGACATCAGATGGAGACATTCCGCCGGACCGTGCCAGTGCGGCAGGTCCACCGCGATCACCTCCACCCCTTGCTCGCCCAGGATCTGGCGCAGTTGGGCGATCCCGGCGGCGTTGGTCCGGTAGCCCCGCCCGACCGCCAGCGTCCGGTCGTCCAGCCACAGGGTGTCGCCACCCTCGACCGTCCCCGGCGCCTCGATCCGGCCGGCGATCGGGATGCCGAGCCGGTCATAGGTCCGGTGGTGCATCGCCACCTCGTCGCCCCGCTCGGGCTTGCCCATCCGCAGCAGGACTGCCCCGGCATCGGTCATCAGCGAGGGATCGTAGGCGAAGATGGCGTCAAGCTCCCCGGCCGGGTCGCCATTTTCCTCGATGACCTCGACCCCCTCGGCCCGCAGCGTCCTGACGAAGGCGGCATGCTCGGCGCCGGTCGTCGCGGCGTCGATCGGGTGCCGGTAGCCAAACGCCTCCCAGTCCCCCGGCCCGGTCGCCTCGGCCGGCCGTCGCACCATCACCCGCCGCAGCGTCGCCGACATCGACTGCCCGCCGTATCCGGCAGCCATCGGTTTACCCCCGACCGGCCCCACGGCCCCAGCCACCGAGGTACCCGCTATCCCGTCCATCCGTCTCCCCCACCCGTCGCTCGCATCGCCCCGCCGGATCCGGGCGGTCTCCGACCCATATCCTACCCCGTCACTCGGTGGGTCGCCCTCGCCCCCGGTGGGTTCACCCCATCCCGGGAACCTCGATTCTGATCACGACCGTCTCCCCTCTCCCGTCTGACCCCTGACCCCTCTCGTCTCCCGCCCACCCTCGAGGAGTCCTCACCGGTGCGCATCGCCTACCTCGACCCCTTCTCCGGCGCCAGCGGCGACATGGTCCTCGGCGCCCTAGTCGATGCCGGAGTGCCGCTGGACACCATCCGGTCCGCCTTGGCCGGCCTGCCCCTGAACGGCTACCACCTCGTCGCCGAGGAGGTAGCCCAGCATGGCATCCACGGCACCCGCGTCTCGGTCCTCCTCGATGCCGAGCAGCCCGCCCGGGACTGGGCCGCCATCCGGGAGATGATCGCCGGGTCTGCGTTGGATCCCGCTGTCGCCCGCTCCGCCTTGGATGTCTTCGGCAACCTGGCCGAGGCCGAGGCGGCCGTCCACGGTGTCCCGGTCGACACCATCCACTTCCACGAGGTCGGGGGGGTCGATGCGATCGTCGATATCTGCGGTGCCTGCGCCGGGTTCGCCGCCCTGGGGGTCGAGGCGATCTACGCCGGACCACCCGCTGTCGGGTCCGGATTCGTCCGCGCCGCCCATGGACTGCTCCCCGTTCCCGCCCCCGCCACCGCCGAACTCCTGGCCCTCGCCGGGGCGACCTTCACGACCCACCTCCCACCGCACGAGCAGCCCCCCGGCGAACTGCTCACCCCGACCGGCGCCGCCCTGCTGACCACCCTCGCCCGCCCGGGCCGGCCCAGCATCGCCCCCGACCGCGTCGGCTACGGGTTCGGCCAGCGCGAGTTGCCCTGGCCGAACGCCCTGCGTCTCTATGTCGGGGAGGGTGTCGCTCTCCCCGCAATGGACGCCGAAGGTGGCGAGGTCGTCTTGGAAGCGAACATCGACGACCTCGACCCCCGCGCTTACGAACTCCTCTCCGAGCGCCTCTTCGCCGCCGGGGCCCTCGATGTCTGGCTGACCCCCATCCAGATGAAGAAGGGCCGCCCCGCGATCACCCTCGCCGCCCTCGCCCCGGCCACCCTCCGTCCCATCCTCGAAGACCTGATCGTCCGCAACACCACCACCCTCGGCGTCCGCGCCACGGTGGTCGACCGGACCAAGGCCGCCCGCCTGCACCGGGTCGTCGTCACCCGCTGGGGCGATGTCAGGGTCAAGCTGCGCGGCTGGCAGGGCCGGATCATCGATGTCTCACCCGAATACGACGACTGCCTGGCCCTCGCCCGCGCCCACGACCTGCCGCTCCGCGACGTCACCGCCGAGGCCCAGCGCCTCGGCGACAGCTACGCTGGCCGCCGACTGGCCGACCTCGGCGACGACGCCCTCGCCACGGCCTCGATCGACCAGGCCCGCCCACCCAAACGCCGCAACGCGTGAGCCGCCTCGCGACCGACATGATGGGCCTCCATGTCCCTCAACCCGCCACCGCCGCCCGCCGCCGGACCAAACTCCCCAGCACCGCGAGGTCGTCCCGCCCAAACCGCCGGAGCATCGAGCCATAGACGACCGTCCCGACCACCACCGGGGCCACGACCAGCAGGGTTTCCGCCCCGAGCCCACCGCCGTCCCCGATGCCGAGACGGACCAACGCTTGCCAGGCGCCCAACGCCATCGCCGCGCAGACTGTCCCGGCCACCAGGGACCTGGCGGGCGAGCCGCCCAGGTCCCCGATGCCGAGCGGGAACGTGCGCCGGCGCAGGCCCCACAGCAGGGCAGCCTGGACCGCGAACAGGGTCGAGTTCGCTAGCACCAGCCCGAGCATGCCCAATGGTCCGACCAGGGCCAGCGCGACACCCACCGAGATCACCGTCGCCACGATCCCAGCACCGACCGGCAGCCAGGTGTTACCCCGGGCATAGGCGGCGAAGGTCAACAGTTGGGCCAGCGCCGCGCAGGCCGTCCCTGGCAGGTAGGCGACGGTCGCCACCACGGTCGCCCGCGCCCCATCATCGCCCGTCGCCCCGTGTTGAAAGAGGAGTCCCACGGCCGGCACCGAGATCGCCGCCAGGCCGAGAGTGGCCGGCACGATCAAGAGACAGACTAACCGCAACGCCGCCGCGAAGGTGGTCGCGAACGCCGCCTCGTCCTTGGCGGCAAAGGCTCTGGCCATCGTGGGCAGCGCGGCCAGGCCGACGGCCGCCGCGACCAATCCCAAGATCAGTTGGACCAGCGTCGTGGCGTACCGCATCGCCCCGAGCGCGTGTTCTCCCGCGCCCCAGGCCAGGTTCCGGTCGATCACCGTCCCGGCCGCCGTCACCGACAGCCCCAGGAATACGGGCAGGTAGAGTCGCCCGGCATCGCGCAGCGCCGGCTCGTCAAACCCCCAGTTGGGTGTCGGTAGCAGGCCCGCCCGGACCAACGGTGGCACCTGGAACAGGGCCAGCACCAACGCCCCGAGGACTGTTCCCCAAGCCAAGCCGCGCACCCCGAGCGACTGCCCGCCGACCAGCACCACCGCGACCACGGCCGCGTTGCGGGCCGCGATCCCGAATGAGGGGGCCGCCACTCGCCCGGCCGCGTGCAGCATCGCCATCCCGACCGTCGCGGCCCCCAGCAGCACCGTCGCCGGCATCACGATCCGGACCAGATCGACGGTCAGGGCGACCGTGGCCTGGTCTCGCGCCGCCCGGTCCCCACCGGCCGTCGTCATCACGGCCACGACCGCGGGTGCGTAGGCGATGACCACCGCGGCGACCACACCGGACACGAGGAGGACCACCGTCAACAATGCCCCACCCGCACGCCGCATCTCCTCCCGCCCCAGTCCCATCGTCTGGGCCAAAACGGGGATCAACGCCGCCTGGAGTGCTCCGCTGACCGCCAGGTCGAAGAGGAGCGTCTGGATGTTGTCGGCGATCGTGAAGGCGGCCATCGCGTCGCCGCTGCCGAACTGGTTCGCGGCGACCAGTTCCCGGCCCAGGCCGAGGAAGCGACTGGCCAGGGTCCCCAGCATCAGCAGTGCTGCGGAGAAGCCGATGCTGACCCCGTCCGTCCCGCCTCGATCCGGGGGCGGAGCAGCGACCGCGAGGTCACCGGCCGGGATGGGACGGTCTTCCATCGATCAGCGGAATCGTACCCAGGCGATGGCGAGGGCGATCCCGACGTAGAGGAGGTCCGGCACGAACGCCAGCCGGAGCAGCGTGGTCACCGGCAAAGGCTGACCGAACTCCTCGAGGACCCGGTCGGTCACGATGACGTCCGACATCGCGTTGACCTGTTCCCAGGAGATGCCGTAGCGCTGCGCCATCACCGCCCGGCTGACCGCCACGCCGGCCAGCACCATCACGATCGCGACCAGTTGGAGATCCGCCCCCCGCTTCCCCTTGCTGATCCGGGCGATCACCTCGACCCCGCCGAAGCCGAGCAGCAGGGCGAAGTAGAACCCCCAATTCGGGAAGAAGCCCCAGGCCAGACCGACCAGGGCCGCGATGCCCAACCCGGTCACGGTCGAGAGGACTAGGGTCGACGCCGCGGTCCTGTAGGTCGGCAGGCCCCGTACCCCCGCACAGTCGGGACACCGCAGCCCGACCGGGGTCCGCACCCCGCAACGCGGGCAGATCGGCTTGCCACACCGGGAACAGCGGAGCCGCGTCAGGACGGCGGGGTGGTACGAGCAGGTGATCTCGCCACGCTCGAACTCTGGCGGCGCGGTTGCGGTCATCCGGGAACAGTACCGATCGATGATGAGTGAAGAGACTCGGCTCGGCCCGGGGGCCGCTTCCTTGGGAGGAAGCATAATCCATCCGCCAGCGGGTCAAGATGCCGCGCTGACCCGCGCATACGAGGTCACTACCCATGGGACCCCGCTTCTCTCTTCCGGACAACACGGCGCGGGCCGGGTCGTCGGATCACTGCCGTGCCTGCCCGATGGTCCGACCGGCACAGATCCGATCACGACGGGAGATCGGGCGCCCGGCGCCCGGGCGTGACGATATCGGCCCCCGACAACCACTAACCGAAGCCGCGTCCCCCACCGCCGCCGCCGCCGCCGCCGCCACCGAATCCACCACCGCCACTGAAACCGCCCCCGCCACCCCGGCCGCCCGACGACATGCCGCCGAAGACCTCCGCGGCCGTGTTCAGCATGTCGAAGAAGCCCTGACTACCCTGGTTCAGGCTCCGGCCGGTCGCGTCACTGGCATCTTGCAGGTCGGGGATATCGAAGCCCGGCATTCCTCCACCTCCCCCCCCGTCGTCCCTGCCGCTCGTGCCCGTGGAGCCCCCCCAGGCGCCGCCGCCGAAGGGACTCCCACCGATCACCCAACCACCGCCGCGGCGACCACGATAGCCCCCGCGTCGCCCACCGCCCTGGCCCGGCATCGGGTCAATGAAGATATCCGGGAAGGCCCCGCCGGATTCGAACCAGGTCGGCATCGGAGTATCGACCTGGGCGAACTTGGCGGTCCACTCCCGGTCGAGGCCAAAGGCGACCGCGTAGGGCAGGTAGCGGTCGAAGGTCTCCCGCGCCTCGTTGAGATCCTCGTACCGCTCGATCGAGGCCAGGTAGCGGCGGAACGCCGCCCACTTGGCCTTCTCCTCGGCCCCGGACGCCGTCTTGCGCGGCATTGCCCCGGCCAATCGCCGCAGGACCAGCGCCAAGCCACCCAGGATGATCACCGGGAACCAGATGAACGGGGCGATCTCGCCGAACGCCCCGATCGACACCACCCCGATCGCCACGATGATTACCAGGGCGATCCCCGCGCCGCGTCGCCAGGCCGCCCGCGTCTCCTCCGGCGAGCGCGGGAACAACCCCGCCTCGACCAGCTCGGCGTAGAGCTCGGCCCGGATCTCCGGCTTGGTCGCGTCGAAGGCGGCCTTGGCGTTGCTCATCTCCGTCACGGCGCCGACCGCCGCCCCGTCCCCGAACAGGGTCGCGACCAGGGTC
>JACCVE010000402.1 GCA_013698285.1 Chloroflexia bacterium
GCCCGGGGCGGTGCCGCCCGGGACATCGCGGGCCGCCACGCTGGAGGCCGCGTCGAGGGGCGGTCGCTGGCCGGCGAAGACCGGGTGGGCGGCCGCCCACTCCTCGTCCGAGAGGCCGGCGAAGGTGATCCCCCGGGCGACGCACTCCCCGACCAGGCGGCCGACCACGCCGTGGGCATCGCGGAACGGCACGCCGTTCCGGGCCAGCAGGTCGGCGGCGTCGGTGGCGAGGGAGAAGTCGGCGACGGCGGCCTCGGCCAGGCGGTCGGTTCGGAACCGGAGCGTGGCGATCATCGGCGGCACCACGTCGAGGGTCGCCACCAGCGTGTCGATCGTGTCGAACAGCCCCTCCTTGTCCTCCTGCATGTCCTTGTTATAGGTGAGGGGGAGGCCCTTGACGGTGGTCAGCAGGGCCATCAGGTGACCGAAGACTCGGCCGGTCTTGCCCCGGGCCAACTCGGCGACATCGGCGTTCTTCTTCTGGGGCATGATCGAACTGCCGGTCGAGAAGGCGTCATCGACATCGACGAACCGGAACTCGGCCGACGACCACAGGATGACCTCGTCTGCCAGGCGGGAGATGTGCAGCATCACCAGCGAGCAGGCATGGAGGACATCGAGCACGAAGTCGCGGTCTGAGACGGCGTCGAGGCTGTTGGCCGAGATCGCCGCGAACCCCAACTCGGCCGCGACCCCCTCCCGGTCGATCGAGTAGGTGACCCCGGCCAGGGCGCCCGCCCCCAGCGGCATCATGTCGGTGCGGCGGTGGGCCTGGCGGAGGCGGTCCAGGTCGCGATCCAGCATCGCCACGTACGCGAGCAGGTGGTGGGCGAGCAGGACGGGCTGGGCCCGCTGGAGGTGGGTGTACCCGGGCATCACCGTGTCCGGGTGGGCCGCGGCGACCCGCATCAGGGCATCGGCGAGGTCCAGCGCCCCGGCGGCGACCGCCAGGATGGCTCCCTTAGTCCACAGCCGGAGGTCGGTGGCGACCTGGTCGTTGCGGCTGCGGGCGGTATGCAGCTTGGCCGTGACGGCACCGGCGACCTCGCGCAGGTGGCGCTCGACCCCGGTGTGGACATCCTCGTCGGCCACGGTGAGGGCGAAGGAGCCGTCATCGACCCGGCCCCGGACGGCGACGAGACCGGCGATCAGCGCATCGGCCTCGGCGGCGGAGATGATGCCGGTCCGACCCAGCATCCGGGCGTGGGCGATCGAGCCCTGGATATCCTCCCGGACCATCCGGACATCGAAGCCGACCGAGGCGTTGAACGCTTCGAGCCGGGCGTCCGGCGGGGCGGAGAACCTCCCCCCCCAGGCCTTGGTGTGATCGTCCACGGTGCTCCTCAATGGTGGCGAGATGGGTGGGTGAGATGGCGACGGCGCGGACCGTCCGTGGCCGGTCCCCAGTCCAGATGACGGGGGGCAGGATACCATCCGGCCAGGGTCTGGCCGGTGAAATCGGGAGCCGACCACTCCCGGTGATCCCGACAGATGCGCGATCACAGGTGGGGTCGCATCACCTGATGCGGTACCTTGAGGATCGCCTCTCGTTAGGGTGAGCACACTCTCGGAGCACGGCCATGGAATGGGTCAGGGACTTCTACGATCTCCACCAGCGCTGGCTCGCGGGCTACTACCTGGGCCCCATCCTCGACCAGCACCGGGACCAGGCGGCGACGGTCCACGCGGCCGTGGGCCTGGGACCGAAGCGGGTGCTCGAACTCGGCGCAGGTGGGGGTCAGGCGGCGGCGGCCACGGCAGACCTGGGGCACGAGGTGGTCGCGGTGGAACTCGTCCCGGCGGGAGCGGCCCACGCCCGGATGCTCGCCTCACGACCTGAGCGGGGCGGATCGCTCTCCGTCATCGAGGGAGATTTCTACCGCGTCGAGTTGGCCCAGACGTTCGACGTGGTCTGCTATTGGGATGGGTTCGGCATCGGCTCCGACGCGGACCAACGGCGTTTGCTCCGGCGCATGGGGGACTGGTTGGCACCGGACGGCCGCGCGCTGATCGACATCTTCACGCCCTGGCACGCTGTCCGGATGGCCGGCCGGGAGGTCCGGTTCGACCGGCTCGCTCGGCGGTACGGCTTCGACCCGGAGGGGTGCCGCCTGATCGACTCTTGGTAGCTGGTCGATGACGAGCCGGGCGACGTCGGGCAATCCCTCCGCTGCTACACCCCCGCCGACCTGCGGTTGCTCCTGCGGGGAACCGGCCTCCGGCTCGAATCCGTGGAGCCTCGCGGCGGCATCGACCCGACGAGCGGCGAGTATGCGAGCCGGGTGGCGCTTGGGGATGCCCTGGCCTACGTCGCCGAGATCGTCAGGGGGATCGATCGATGAAGATGGGCGTGTGGCCTGCCCCGTCGAACCCGACGCGCTCGTGCGACCGGAGGATCGCTATGAGGTCTCCCACGAGTCCCGTTCCCGATCCAGGTAATGATCGATGTCCACGCCTTCCCAGATCTCCCGGTGCAGGCCCCGGAGCTGGTCGACGGCATCCCCATGCTCGGGCACGAGGACGATGTCGCCGTCCCTGACGTGCGCGATGAGCTGGTCGCCCGGATGCAGCCGGAGTTGATCGCGGATCGCGGTCGGGACCGCAATGTGGTGCTCGTGGTCGATCGTGACTTTGACGGCCATGGAACGGCGTACCTCCCGCGAACGCTCTCCCCAACGTATCACGACGCCGGAGTACCAGGTCAGGGTCGCGGGCGCCCCGAAGCACCACCGCGACTCGGGAATGACCCGCCCCGTCAGCCTGTAGATCGACGCCTGGACGTCATCGGGTCGGGTGCTTCCATGGAACACCCAGGTCTGCGGTGGTCGTGCGATGGAAATGTGCCGCACGGCGATTGACACGGGGGCAATCGCTCTGGTAGCGTCAATGGCATCCATGGTGTGAGGGGTTGGGGACACTCGGGTGGCTCCCGAGTACCGCCCCCGCCCACCTCACGGCCCATGCGTGCCCCTGACGCCCCCACGTCGCCCCATCGCCGAGGCTCTCCGGAGCCCATACCCGTCGTGAGGCATGCCCGGTGACCCTTGTCCGGCCGCGAACCACCCGTCGCTCTCGCCCGTCGCTCGTCATCCTGATGGCCCTCCTGATGCTGGTCGGGAGCGGGCCGGCCGTCGCGGCCCAGGACACCGGCACGGGCGGCGGCCGTCCGCCCCTCGTGATGGCCACGGTGACCGGGGCCGAGGCGATCAACATCCGCGAGTGCCCGGAGATCACCTGCGAGGCGATCTCGGTGGCCGAACTCGGCGACACGGTGGAAGTCACCGGTGAGCCGGAGGACGGGTTCACCCCGGTCCGTCACGGCGGCCGGGACGGCTACGCCTACGACCTCTTCCTCGGCCGCGAGGGCCTCCCCGTCCCCCGCTTCGTCGAGGGTGCCCCCGGCTGCGACCGGATCGCCCTGGCCTTCAACGTCGGGCAGGGCTTCGAGCCCAGCGTCGGCATCCTCGACATCCTGGAGCGAGAGGAGGTCGACGCGACCTTCTTCGTGATGGGCTGGTGGGCGGAGGAGAACCCCGAGCTGGTCGAGCGGATGGTCGAGCTGGGCTTCGAAGTCGGCAGCCACGGCGACCAGGCCATCGCCCTGACCAACAGGACCGATGCCGAGGTCGTCGCGGACATCGAGGACGCGGCGGCCCGCATCCGGGCCATTATCGGTGACGACCTCGGCCCCGCCTTCACCCCCTACGCCGCCGCGATCGACGACCGGGTGCGGTCCCTGGTGGCGAGCACGGGGTACCTCCCGGTCGGCTGGCAGATCACCTCCGACGACTGGGACTACGACGCCACCGCCGAGGCCGTCTGGGACAACGTCGTGCCAAACGCCTACGACGGGGCGATCGTGGAGCTGCACTTCGACGGCCCGGCCACCGAGGAATCGACCCAGACGGCCCTGCCCTGGATCATCGACGGCCTCGGGCAACGCGGCTACGAATTCGTCACCATCTCCGACATGATGCTCCCCTGCGGCGCCGCCGACGCCCTCGAAGCCGCGGCCGAAGCGGACGCCGAGGCCGCATCCGAAGCCGCATCCGGGTCGCCGACCCCCAGTCCGGCCAAGGACGACCGCCCGAGGTCGTAGGCCGCCGATCCCCCACGGTGAAGGACGCCGCCGCCCGCCGCTGCCGCCCATGGGGTGACACACCATGGAGGGCAGGATCTCGTGTCCTCCCGGGCCTCGTCGGACCCACGCTCCGCGTCAGCCGCGCCCGTTCCGGCCGCTCGACGCTGGTACCGGCGCGGGGTCGCCATGACCATCACGGTCGGCGGGGATGGACACGCCGGCCCCCCATCCTCCCCGTGTACGAGCCTGTCCGGGAGAAGTGGCATGCGCCGTGCTTCTCGTCTCCCGCGAGCGACTCGACCCCCGTGGGGTCAGGATGCCAGACCCGAATCGCCACCCGTCGCGGTGGCAGACGTGGGGTTTAGCGGTCCGTGGTCGCTTCTCACCGGCCAACGACGACCGGTGACCGTGTTGGTCACGACCACGTGATCGACCTGACGAATGTGGGAGGTTCATGATGATGACGCGAGAGATGCGACGCGCCCTCGCCGGGCGGGCCACGCGACGGAATGTGGTCCGGGGCGGTGCCGCCGCCGGGGCCGGGCTAGCCCTCGCCGGTTCCGGACGACGCGGCTTCCAGACCGTGGGCGCCCAGGGGACACCGGCGGGGACACCGGCGGCCTTCGGCCGGGACGCCTCCATCGTCTCCTGGGGCTTCGGCCTGACCAACCCGCTGTCCACCGCCCGGGCGGAGGCCTTCCAGGCCGCCAATCCCTCGATCGCGATCGAGTTCGTCCCCGAGTTGGACGACCAGAAGATCCTCACCGCTGCCGCCTCCGACACCCTGCCCGATCTGCTCTGGATCGACCGGGTGGACATGGCCAGTTGGGCTCAGCGCGGCGTCGTCGCCCCCCTTGACCAGTATGTCCAGTCCAGTGGCCTGAATCTGGCCGACTACTACGAGGCCGGCGTCGCCGAGTCCACCTACGAAGGACAGCTCTACGGCTTGCCCGGCGGGATGGATGTCCGCGCCCTCTACGTGAACCTGGATGCCCTGAACGAGATCGGCGTCGACGGGATGACCCTCGATACCTCCGACTGGGACCTGCTGGCCGACCTCGGTGAACAGTTGGTCCAGCGCGACGGCGACCGGATCACCCGCTGGGGCTTCGACACCAAGCTCCAGGCCGGGTACCTCTGGCTCTGGGGCCTCGGCAACGGCGGCACGTTCTTCAACGAGGACGGCACCGAGGCGACCTACAACAACGAGCAGGTCGTCGACGCGCTCCAGTGGGGCGTCGAAGCCTACGAGCGCCAGGGCGGCTACCAAGACTACGAGGCCGTCGCCTCGACCTGGCAGGGCGACGAGCAGTTCGCCCGTGGCCAGGTGGCGATGACGATGTACGAGTCGTGGATGCTCGGTATCCTGGCCTCCGTCGCCCCGGACCTCAACTTCGCCGTCCTGCCGATCCGCCAGCGCGGCAGCGGCCCGGACGGTCCCCCGGTCAGCTTCGCCGCCGGCCGGTCGTGGTCGATCCCGCAAGGGGCCAATGACCCCGAGGCGGCCTGGCACTTCATCTCCCAGATGCACACCCTCGACACCTGGCTGATCGGCGCCCAGGCCCGCAAGGAGGCCGCCCAGGCCGAGGGCGGCAACTACATCCCGGCCCTGACGGCCCACATCGAGGCCGACCGGCGCCAGATCGAGGAGCTGTACGACCCGATCTCGGAGAACGTCGACGCGGCCGTGCGCCTGTTCCCGGAACTGCTGGCCGCCAGCACCAACCGTCCCAACTCGGCGTTCCCCGCCAGCGCCCAACTGGAAGACACGATGACCGAGGTCGGGATCCTGCCCGCGCTGCGCGGCGAGACCACGGCCGAGGATGCCCTGACCCAGGCCAACGACGATGCCCAAGAGGCCGTCGAGGAGTTCCTCT
>JACCVE010000424.1 GCA_013698285.1 Chloroflexia bacterium
CGGTTGGCGGGATCTGACGACGAGCCGCGATTTGGCATGCTGGAGACGGTCCGCGAGTTCGCCCAAGACCAACTCGCCGCAAGCGGTGAAGACGTCACGCTGCGAGGGGCGCACGCGGCCTATTTCCTCGCGCTTGCCGAGCACGCCAAACCCCACCTGTCTGCCGCCGGCCAAGGCGCCTGGCTACGACGGCTCGAGGCGGAGCATCCCAACATCCGCGTGGCGCTCGCGACGCTGGCAGCGAGCGACGACCACGACGCGTACCTGCGCCTGGCCGCCAACCTCGGGGTCTTCTGGTGGATGCGCGCCCACCTCGCCGAGGGTCGGCTCCACCTCGAACACGCGTTGGCCCGTGCGGCGGCGCCGACGCCGCACCGCGCGGAAGCCCTGACGGGCATCGGCCGGATCGTCACCAGCCAGGGAGACCTTGCCGCTGGGGAGACGTGGCTGCGGCAGGGCGAGGCGCTGGCGCGTTCGCTCGACGTCCCAGGGCTTCTCTGGCAGGCGCTCTTCGAGCGCGGACAGGCAGCGGAATACGCGGACGACGACGCGCGGGCCGTTCCGCTCTATGATGCGGCCCTCGCCGTCGCGCGCGAGCTGAACGACGCCCAAGCCGCCAGCGTCCCGCTGTGGGCGCTCAGCGAAGTCGCGTACGGGCGCGGCGACCTCGAGACCTCAGGGCGACTCGGCGAGGAAGCCATCGCGCTGCTTCGTTCGGGCGGCGACGAGTTCATGCTGAGTTTGTGCCTGGTGACCCGCGGCGGGGTGGCGCTCGGGTGGGGCGATCTGCCCTGCGCCGTCGTCGCCTACCAGGAGGCACTCGAGCTGGCGCTCGGCATCGAAATGCATTGGGTCGTCGCCGGCGCGCTGGCCGGATTCGCCGCCGTCGCCGCCGCGCGCGGCCACCATGTCGCCGCCGCCGGGCTGCTTGGCGCCGCCGCGACCATCCGGGAGGCCAGCCACCAGGATCGCTTCGCGAACTTCTACCACCACGCCCAAACAACCCAGGCCGTGCGCGCCGCAGTGGGTGAGGCCGCCTTCGTCGCCGCCTGGGAGGCCGGCCGCGCCATGCCTGCCGAGGAAGCGGTCGACCTCCCCCGGTCCCTCGGGCTGCTCGAGAAGGGCGGTCCGTGCGTGCCAACGGCGAGGTGACCCATGCGGTGAGCAGTACGGGGTTGGATCGCAGACGACGGAAGCCCGCGCGTGCCGACTCACTGAAGAGGTGCTTACCTCTGCCCACCTCACGCTGTCGTGGGAGCAAGGAATCTGAGGCAGATCAGGGCGCAGGCCAGGTGGAGTAATCCCTGGAGCTGATCGGCTCGTCGCGCGTAGCGGATGCCGAGGCGGCGAAACCCGAGGAGCCAGGAAAGCGTGCGCCCCACGATCCAACGGTACCGCCCGAGTCGCTCGGAGGAGTCGATCCCGCGGCGGGCGATCCGGGGGGTGATGCCGCGTGCGCGGAGGGCACGGCGCAGGGCCGGGTAGTCATACGCCTTGTCGGCGTGCAATTTGGCCGGGCGTTTGCGGGGCCGCCCGGGTCGGCCACGGGGACCAACGATGGGCGGGATGGCGTCGACAAGGGGCAGCAGCTGGGTCGAGTCGTGGGCATTTGCCGCCGAGAGGCGGACGGCGAGCGGGATACCGTTGCGGTCCACGACCAGGTGGTACTTGGAGCCGGGCTTGCCGCGGTCGGTGGGATTGGGGCCCGTCTGTTCGCCCCCCTTTTGGCTCGCACACTGACGCTGTCCGCGCTCGCCCGGCTCTAGTCAATGGCTGCTTCGTCGCCCGGCCAGTTGAGGAGCGTCTCGTGCAGCCGCTCCCACACGCCGGCTTCCTGCCAGTCGCGCAGGCGGCGCCA
This sequence comes from Chloroflexia bacterium, assembly GCA_013698285.1. GTDB lineage: Bacteria > Chloroflexota > Chloroflexia > Thermomicrobiales > UBA6265 > JACCVE01. The sequence goes on from JACCVE010000424.1 coordinate 1,859, forward strand.
GCAGGTGACGGCGCTGCCGCAGCCGAGTTCCTTAGGCAGCAGGCGCCATGGGCAGCCGGTGCGCAGGACGAAAACGATGCCGCCGAGTGCGGCGCGGTCGGGAACGCGGGGGCGGCCTCCCTTGGCCTTGGGTGGCTCTTTCGGAAGCAGCGATTCGATGGCTTCCCAAAGGTCATCGGGGACGAGGGGCTGTTTGTTCATGGAGGCAAGGATGCCATGCCGGCGAGGTTTTGAAACGTCCTCTAAATGCTGCGCCCATTTGCCGACAACACGGTCTAATATGATCAACGATTTCCGAACGACGTGTCCCTACCGAAACGGACGTACGTCGTGGAGGACGCAGCAAGCAACGCCCCTGCAGTATGCGGTATCACCATGGATGGGATCGTGGCGAGGGAACTGGGTTGTTGCGGGAGAGGTGCCGGGACGACCTCGGTCAACTCGCGGCGACGAGGATGTCGGCGCCTCGGTCGGTGTGGACCACCTCGCTAATCGTGGCGGAGCGGGCGTCGTCCGTGGGAGCGGATGCGGCGCGAGAGCGGGGGCGGATGTCGATCGAGAAGGCGATGCCGAGGGTCTCGGAGAGGCGGACGAGGGTGGGGAAGGATGGGACGTGGTCGGCGGATTCGAGGCGGGCGATCGCTGGCTGGGGCATGTCGAGGAGGCGACCGAGGGCGGTCTGGGTCAGGCCGTGGTCGGCGCGGTAGAGGGTGAGGCGAAGGGCGACGGCCCGGGCGAGGGCGAGGCGTTGCCACTCGGATCGGAAAAGTGGATCGACGAGTTGCTCGCGAAGGACAGCGTCAGCATCGATCAGGCCGGTCGTTCCCGGGTCTTCAGTCATGTTCGTCTCCACCGCTCGATCACTGCCGGTCGATCTCACGCTGCGTTCGAGGATTTTGGCACTATCGTCGATAGGACCGTTTGGCGACATCGTTAGAGGTGGGCGTGGACCGCGTGCTCACGAAGCTCGACGATCAGTCGCTTATCGGGCTCCTGCTGGACGAGGACAAAGAGGTGTTCGAGCAGCGCGATCCGATGGTGTAGTCGAGCCATGGCGGTGGTGAGGTCGCCGCCGAGGACGATCAGGCCCGCCCGTTTGAAGCGGCCTTTGTCCCGAGGGGGGATGCGGCTCAGGCGGCGTAGGAAGCCCACGTCCGATGTCACGAGGATCGCGCCCATGGCATCGGCCGTGGCGATGATCTCGGGATCTTTGGCGCCCACGGTAACGTACTCGACATGATGGCCTCGCTCGGTGAAGAGCTGGCCGAGCCGACGTGGCAGGTTCTCGTCGATCAGGAGCAGCATGACCGGGCGATCTACCACGGAGGCCGTCGACTAACTCGCCACGCGCCGGTCGTGGTGGGCGCGTGCCCAGGCGATAGCCTCGGCGATGTCCTCGTCGGTCAGACGCGGATAGTCGGCGATGATGTCGGAATGCGACATTCCGGCCGCATGAGCGTCAGAGATCGCCGCGGTGGTGATCCGGGTGCCAGCGATGACCGGAGCATTGTTCATGATGTACCGGTCCTGAACCACTCTGCCGAATTCGTCCGATCGCCGCACCTGGAGCAGGTCGATCGCGTCCTCCATCTCGACCGCGATGTCCTTGAGAAACCACCACAGGATGCCTTGACCCTGAGGATGGGACGCCTGGAGGATCATCCGAGTGGCCGGGTCCACGACATAGACCCGTTTCCCGAACGTGCGGAAGCGGAGTCCCGACCAGGGCTCGTCGTAGTGCTCGGCGAGCCACGCGCCAACCTTCCGAAGCTCTTGGAGCGAGACGCCATGTTCGAGCAATCGCGCGATCGTGCGTAGGCCGACGAGGTCACGGAACGAATAGACACGGCTGTGCGGACTCCGGCGATTTTCGTCGGCGAAGGTGGGCACGAAGAAACCGGTGTCGTCCCAATAGCGGAGTTGGCGGTCCGACAGCCCGGTGAGGCGCTGGACAGTTTGGGCGGTGAAGGCCATCAGCGGGGGCACGTGTCCCTCCTCTCCCCAGTTCGAACCCCGATTGACTTGTCATCTTCGGTCACAGTGTAGCAATGGTAGACCACGCGCAACGCGCGACGTTGGTCCAGCCTTTGGTCGGGATCCTTTGCGGGGCTGGCTTCGACACCCTTCCCGTATGACGGGCGCGTGGGCGGGAGCGACATTGACCATTTCCGGCACCGGATCGCGTGCCCGTTCCCATGGCATGGGCGTCGGCGGGGCAGGACGGTGCTTGGTATGCTGTGGCCCGCGTTTTTGACATTCGCGAGTGGCGGGTGGAGGCCGGTCCGGAGCCGATCCGGTGCCGCCATGAGCCGACCGCGATGGATGATGGGGGGAGTGCCGCGCATGAACGTCTATGTCTCGGTCGATATCGAGGGGATCACGGGGGTGGTCCACGGGGACATGATGATGGCGGGGCAGCCGGAGTATGGGCGGGGGCGGAGCCTGATGATGGGGGACGCCAACGCGGCGGTCGAGGGGCTGGTCCGGGCGGGGGCGGAGCTGGTGCTGGTCGGGGACGGGCACGGGCCGATGCGGAACCTGCTCATCGAGGATTTGCACCCGGGGGCGCAGTTGGTGTCGGGGAGCGGGGACGCGAAGGATTTTTGCCAGCTGGAGGGGGCCGACAGCGACCGGTTCGACGCGGCGGTGTTCGTCGGGTACCACGCGATGGCGAAGACGTTTAAGGCGATCCACCCGCACACGATCGCGGGGATCGCGGTGAGCGAGCTGCGGATCAACGGGCGGCCGCACGGGGAGACGGGTCTCAATGCGGCGGTGCTGGCGTCGTTGGGCATCCCGACCGTGATGGTGACGGGGGACGCGACGACGGTCGAGGAGGCCAAGGCGTTCTTGGGGCCGGAGATCGAGACGGTGGCGGTGAAGCGGGCGGTCGGGCGGAACGCGGCGATCTGCCGGCCGCCGGCGGTGACGCGGCCGGAGATCACGGCGGCGGCGGAGCGGGCGCTGGGGCGGCTCGGGGCTGTGGCGCCGTACCGGCCGGAGGCGCCGTGGCGGTTGGAGGTGGACTTCAACACCATGCCGCAGTGTGACCGGGCGGCGCGGACGGCGGGGATCGAGCGGACGGGGGCGCTGGGCATCACCGTCCACGGGGAGTCGCCCTGGGAGCAGTACCGGACGCTGTGGGCGGGATTAAGGTCGGCGCTGTACGAGCCGGCGAGCTGGCTGGGGTAGGGCCCGGCGATCCGGATGGGGTGCTTGGCGAGATGACGCGGGGGACCACGGGACGCCAGTTCTCCCGGTGGGACTGCCGCGGCCGATCCATCCCGCCACCGCCCGGATGCCGGCTTCGGGTGGCAGCGTTGCGGACCTCGGGTCCGACCTCATGAAACGGCTCGAGCCGCCGGCGTCGTAGCGACCGGAGGTCACGGGTCGCCGGTGTGGTCGGGTCCGTTCGCGTGGTCGCGGTTAGCCCTTCCCTTCGACCAGCTTCTGGTCGGGTTCGACGCTGACGGTGAAGTCGACTTCGACGGGGTCGGCGAAGCGGTTGCCGTTCTCGTGGTCGTGGCGCATGAAGGTGGGGGCGGCGATGTGGACGTGGACGCCGTAGTCGCCGGGGCCGGGGACGGTCCAGTTGCGGCCGTAGTGATAGAGCCAGGGGTGCCACATGAACGTTTGGGGGTGGGTGCCGACGTCTGAACCGTCGGGGGCGGTGAGGGTGACGGTGATGTCGAGGGCGGGGATGAAGCGGCCGTCGGCGGCGTCGCGGACGGCGACCTCGACGTGGGCGTTCTCGTCGATGGGTTCTTGCCAGGCGAGTTTGCCGGAGTCGTCCGGCATCCACATGCCCTCCGCCTCCTCGATGACGACGATGACCTCGTAGTCGCCGGCGCGCTTGGACTTGGCGCCGGACTCCTCGTCCATGGCCGCGAGGGCGGCGGCGTAGGCGGCACCCTGGGCGGTGGCGAGGGTGAGTTGGGCCTTGGTCGATTCTTCGCTGGTCTTCATGGGCGGCTTGCGGGTGGCCATGGGGAGTGCTCCTCGCGAGGATCGGGACCCGGGACGGTCGGGTCGTGGTCTGCTGGCGTGCTGGCGAAAGGTCCCTCGCAGGGGCATGGCCACGGATTCTGTGGATGGCAGGTCATATGGAATCCGGAAATAGGGTCACTGGTCGATATCCATCGTCGGGGAGGACCTCGTGTCCTCCCGGGTCACGGTGGGGTGGCGCTCCGGGGATCACCGGTGCTCCGCTGGTCGCGTGATCATCCGGATTCCGTCTCACGGGGCATCGACGGATGCCCGCAACGGGGTCTCGCTCCCACGCGGCGAGACACGGGACGGGACAACGCGGGGCGCCTGGGCCCTGCGGTACCGAACCCATCTGATTGCCCGTCCCCTCGCCCCTCTCGTTCTTCCGACTGCCGACTCCCGACTGCCGGCTCAGTCGGCGGCGCCCTGGAGGGGGTAGTGGTGGGCTTTGCGGCCTTCGGTGCCGTCGAAGTCGCGGGTGGATTTGAAGGTCTCGAAGGGGCCGCCGGGGGCGGCGGGGGCGGTGCGGGCGAGGAGGTCGGCCTGCTCGGCGTTGGACATGGGGACGAAGTCGCGGGCGGTGGCGAGGTTGGCGCGGAGGATTTCGGGGGAGTCCATGCCGGAGATGACGGTGGCGACGGGCTGGCTCATGGCGAAGCGGAGGGCCTCGGCGGGCTCGACGCCGGTGCCGCGCTTGAGGAGGTGGCCGCCGGCGAGGGACTTCATGGCCAGGACGGCGATGCCCTGTTCCTGGCAGAGGGGAACGATGTCCTTCAGGAAGCTGAGGTAGTGGGGGTCGAGGGGGTTGATCGGCATCTGGGCGGTGTCCCAGGGGAAGCCGTGGCTGAGCATCTGGCGGTGGAGGTCGGGGTGCTTGTGGCCGGTGAAGCCGATGAAGCGGACCTTGCCCTGCTCCTTGGCCTTCAGCATGGCCTCGGCGGAGCCGCCGGGGGCGAAGATCTTCTCCGGGTCGTCGTCCCAGACGACCTCGTGGATTTGCCAGAGGTCGAGGTGGTCGGTTTGGAGGCGGCGGAGGCTCTCCTCCAGGAGGCGGAGGGCGTGGTCGGCGCGGCGGTCGTGGGCGCAGTCCTTGGTCATCACGAAGGCGCGGTCGCGGTAGCCGCCCTGGCCGAGGGCCTTGCCCATCCGGATCTCGGACTCGCCGTCGTTGTACTCCCAGGCGTTGTCCATGAAGGTGGCGCCGGCGTCGATGGCCTCGTGGACCATCCGGATGGCGACCGCCTCGTCGGGTTTGCCGAGGTGGGCGCCGCCGACGCCGAGGAGGGAGACGCGCTCGCCGGTGGTGCCGAGGGGCCGGGTGGGGATGACGCGGGAAGGATCGGGGGCGGCCGCGGCGTTGGGATCGGTCATGGGATCTCCTCACGAGGGCCGGGATGACGGGGGACCATTAGGGGGATGGTACACCGGCTCGGGGGATGTCCGGTCGGGACGAGGTAGGCCAGGTCACGCTCGGGGGTGGGTCGAGGGGAGCGGAAGCAAACCCCCACGGCAGATGTGACGTAGGGTAAGGGGGCGGGCCGTTCCCCAACCCGTCACCGCGGAGTCGTCCGGTGAGGGCTGGGCTGGCGAGCGGCATGGCGACCCGTCGAGATGCCGCGGGTGGCTCCGGGCCGCCGCTGGACCGCCGCTGGACCGTGGCCGGGACACGATCGGGTCCGGAGGGGATCGCGAGAGGACGGCGGCCGCTGGTCGATGTCCGGTGGCCAGGGGATCGCCGATCACCCGTTTCGCGGCGCGGACCGGGCTATGGCGTGGTCGGGAGGACGCCCGTGAACTGGGTGTCCAGCGGGACGGGCGATACGGATGTATCGTGATCGCGCTGATTGGGCAGGACATAGGTCCCGATCAGGGCGGTACCGCGCGTTTGGATAGGTCCGGTGGCACGATCGTATACACGGGCGCCGGGTCTATCCCGTCACAATGGGGCCATCATGTGTGAGTCTTCCACCCCGCCGTCACCGTGGGCCGGCGCGAGCACCGTGCCCGATCGTGCGTCCGTCGCCGGACGAGGTCGGGCGTGACGCGGCACTGGTCGCTGCGGACCCGGTTCATGCTGGCGGCGTTGGCCTGCCTGCTGCCCCTGCTGGGGGTCGTGGCCTATGTCCTGTACCAGAGCCTGGAGCATTCCCGGGAACAACTGATCGATGTCGAGGTGGCCGTCGGGGACGTCGTGGCGCGGGGCCTGGAGGGGGCGCTGCAGGAGACGACCGACGTGTTGTCCAACCTGTCGGCCGACGACCGGATCCAACGGTTGGAGGTCACGGACGCCCAGGAGCCGCTGGCCTCGGCGGCGCAGAACCGGACCAACATGCGGACCCTGTTCCTGGTCGATGCGAATGGGGCGGTGCTGACGTCATCGGGGTCGATCGACCCGATGCCGCTGGTGGGATCGATGGAGGCGGCGATCCAGCAGAGCATGTTGGGAGAGACCAGCGTATCGCCGTCGATCACGGTCACGATCGCGGACGGTGAGGAGCGGGTGATCGCGATCACCCAGCCGGTCTGGTCGGGCGAAGGGGACGAGGGGCAGCCGATCGCGGTGCTAGGGGCGCTGCTCTCGGTGCGACGCCTGGAGCAGACCTTGATTCCGTTCGGCACGGGCGAGACCTCGATCGCGGTCGTGGGGCCGGGGGGAAGGATCATCGCCTCGCGGGCATCGGGGTTGGCGGACGACCTGGAGAGCGGCGACCAGAGCGCGGCGTTCGCCGAACCGCTGGCGGCCGCCCAGGAGGGACTTCCGGGCGAGTTCAGCTATCGGGACGACGCGGGTCAGCAGCGGCTGGCGATCTCGCGGCCGATCACCTTCCCGGGCGCGGAGTGGACGGTGCTGGTGACAAGCGCGGCGCCGACGACCTATGGGCCGAACCGGAGCCTGCTGCAGAACGGGATCCTGGCCCTGGCGGGGGCGGTGGTGGCGACGTTGATCCTGGCGCTGGTGTTCGGGGAGACGATCGCCCGGCCGATCCGGCGGCTGACGACGCGGGCGTCGCTGATCGCGCAGGGCGACTTCAGCCAGCAACTGATGGGCAGCGACGAGGTCAGCGGGGCGGACGAGGTCGGGCGGCTGCGGGTGGCGTTCCAGGAGATGGCGACCCGGCTCTCGGAGCAAGTCGGCGACCTGGAGGCGGCGCGCCGGGAACGGGAGCTCCAGGCCGACGAGCTGCGGGAGTTGAACCGGCGGACCGTCCGGTTGCAGGAGAACGAGCGGCGGCGGATTGCGGCCGAGATCCACGACGCCGTGGCGCCCCTGATCACCGGGGCGCTGTACCAGGCCCGGGCGTTGCGGATGGGCAACGGGGCGACGCCGGTGGCGGAGCGGGACGAGGGCCTGGGGGCGGTCGGGGACCTGCTGGCGCGGGCCTCGGAGGAGCTGCACGGGGTGATCTTCGACCTGCGGCCGCCCGACCTGGACGACCTGGGGGTCGTGGCGGCGATCGAGCGGTACATGACCAACATCCAGCGCTCGGGCCTGACGTGCTCGCTGGCGGTGGACGGCGACGTGCCGAACCTGACCCCCGAGGTGAGGCTGGGGATCTACCGGATCGTGCAGGAGGCGCTGCACAACGTGCTGCGCCACGCGGCGGCCGACGAGGCGGTGGTGCGGCTGGAGGTCCAGAGTCAGGACCGTGACCACGACCGTGACCACTGCCTGCGGGTGACGATCCGCGACAACGGGGCGGGGTTCGACCCGGAGCGGGCGATCCGGCCGACCTCGCTGGGCTTGCTCAGCATGCGGGAGCGGGCGGCGGCGATCGGGGCCTCGTTCGCGATCGACTCGACCCCGGGGCTGGG
>JACCVE010000471.1 GCA_013698285.1 Chloroflexia bacterium
TCGACTGGGGCGGGGAAGCGGTTTGGGTCGGACGCCCTGAAGGTGCATGACAAGATCTTCGCCATGCACGTCGGGGACCGGCTCGTGGTCAAGTTGCCCCGGCAGCGGGTCGACGACTTGGTCGCGCGAGGGCACGGGGAGCGATTCGTCTCCGGACAGGGCCGGCCGATGAAGGAGTGGTTCTCGGTCGGACCGCCGGGGATGCCGGACGCGCTCGACCTGGCGCGAGAGGCCCTGGCCTTCGTGTCGTCGGGGCAGTGACGGAAAATGGTCGGCTGACCGGAACGGCGACCGCTGGGGCCGACCCGGACGACCGGGGACTCGCGGGGGAGATGAGGAGACCGATGCGCATCTACTGGGGTGGGCCGATGTTCACGGCGGCCGAGGTGGCCTACAACCTGGTGATGGCGGCCAAGCTGCGGGAGCGCGGCCACGTCGTCTATTGCCCGAACGAGAGCGAGCCGATCAACGACAAGACCCGGACCGACATCACGGCCGAGAAGATCTACCGGGCCGACATCGAGGCTCTGGAGGACGCCAACGTCTACGTCTGCCAGGTCAGCGAGGACTCGGGCACCAACTGGGAGGCGGGGTACTTCGACTGCCTCAGCCGCCACGTCGACTCCGCCCGCTATTGGGGCGTCCTGGGCCTGGCGACCGACATCCGCCTCAACGTGGTGCCCCGGCCGGACCAGGCCCGGGCCGAGAACATGGCCGGCTACGTCAACCCGTTCGTCTCCGGGGGCCTGCTCCGTTCGCTTGGCATCGTCTACGACGAGGAGGAGTTGTTTGCCCGGCTGGAGGAGATCGAGGGGGCGCATCGCGGCAAGGCGAGCGAGTAGCGAGGATCACGCGCGGTAGGTGACCCGTTACTGAGGTGGGTCAGTTCGGCGACGAGGGACGAGGACAGAACGAGGGGAGCCCGGCCGCGCGACCGCGCGACCGGGCTTCCCTGGCCCGATATGGGATTTCTGGCGGCTTACGCCAGGCGCTTCGCGCCCCAGTAGTGGGCGCTGTAGTAGCCGGAGTACATGCTGGTGATGACCACGCCGGTGCCCTCGTTCTCGGCGTGGATGAAGAGGCCGTCGCCGATGTAGATGCCGACGTGGCTGATCCCGGGGCCGTACGTGTTCTGGAAGAAGACCAGGTCGCCCGGCGCCCACATGCCCCAGTCGACGGACCAACCGAATCCGGCCTGGTTCGGGACACCGTGGGAGATGTCGATCCCGAGAGTGTTCAGGACCACGTACTGCGTGAAGCCGGAGCAGTCAAACCCGGCCGGGGTGTTCCCCGCCCAGACGTAAGGATAGCCCGCGAACATCATCGCGAAGCCCGCCACGACACTCCCGGTGCTCGGGGGAGGCGGCGCGGCCTCGACGGCGAGGGGCTCGGTCACGGCCACTGTCTCGGCCGCGGCCGGGAACATGCCGGCCGGCATGTTCCCGGCGGTCATCTCCAGGAACCAGGCGATCGAGGCGGGGTCGATGTCCGGCATGGTCGGGCCGCCCGGGGTGACCTCGTGCTCTTCCTCGGCCGCGCCGACGCGCGCCGTGCCGATCGGGGCCAGGGTGGCGACGACGAGGGCCAGCGCCACCGAGGCGGCGGCGAGGATTTGGCACAGGCTGCGCCCGAGGGGGCGCGCCTTGGGCGTGCCACCGGTTCGCTCGATTGTCATGATGAGGTGTGTTCCTTCCCTCTAACGACGAAGACACCGGGCAGCCACCCGGTGGTCCCCCGGGCTCGGGGACCGCGCTCGAACCACGGCCGTCCGGTGACGGTCGTGTCAGTTGGCATCGGGGGGCCGGGTATCCGGACCCACCGGCGACGCGTTGCCCTGGCCGCCCGGGCCCGGGAACGCCGCGAAGGGGACAGGGGACCAGCCAGCCAGCCAGTCCCAGCGAGTCCGATCGGGTAGCCACACCCGGCGGGATCGCCTGTCCAGGGCGCACGTCGAAGCGCATCTCGGGTCCGGTGGGACGAGACCCACCGCGCGAGAGAGCAACGGCAGTGACTGGACGGGACACAGGCTACCATCCCGGAGACCCGCGGGGCCAGGTCCAATTGGTCCCGGGGGACGTGGGGACCGGTGTCCCGCACGTTCAGTCCATGGTGATCGGACCCGGCCGTGACCCCGTCGGAGGATGGGTCGACGAGTAGGGGCGTCGCCCGGGCGGGAACGCCCGGTCATGGGACGGTGCGGTACAATCGCCGCCAGGACAGGGCCGGGTGGCCGCGGGGTCATCGGGCCTGCCGGGCCGGGAGTGGGGATCGAGTCGCGATGCCCGCGGCCTATCCCTTTGGGACAATCGTATCGCGACGGCGTCACGGAGAGGAGAGCGAGGCGGATGGCCTACCGGTTCTTGCTGGAGGTGCCACGGTCACTGGCGGCCGAGGCGAGTGTCGCGGTCGAGGGAGCCGGAGATGCCCAGGTCGTCCTCGTCCGCGACGGGCATGGCCTCGGCTTCGATGACCAGGACGTGGACCTGACCGTCGCCTCCCACTCGCTGCGGGTCATCGACGCCATCTATGGGTGGTTCGACACCCTCGGTGCCTCTCGCCCCGACGTGCGACTGGTCCTGCACGCCGGTGAACGGCTCTCGGTCGAGAGTGTCGAACGGGGGGCGATGGTGGCCGCGATCCGCCGCGACCAACCGTGGGTGGAGCGGACCCTGCCCAAGATCGGTGATCACGAAGAGGACGTCCTGACGGGTGGCACCGCCGCCTCGCGTGTCAGCACCGGGGACGGCAGCATGGCCAGCGTGGCGCCGGTGGACCCGCTCGCCACCGCCGCCGAGTTCGGCTATGCCGGCGAGGGCGATGTCCTCAACCCCTACACCGGGGCGGCGATCCCGGCCGGCGGCACGATGACGGCCGCCGCGACGCGCCGGACGATCCAGATCCAGGGCCTCAACCACGTCGCGATCCGGGTCACCGACCTGGCCAAGGCCGAGCAGTTCTACGCCGACTTCCTCGGCATGAGGATGTTGGGGCGCGCCATCCGGGTCACCGGTGGGGGGTACCAGACCCTGCCCGGCGACTACGACGCGGTGGCCGCCACGCGGGACGGCACCGAGGCCGACGTCACCTTCATGCGGGGCGGCACGCTGACGCTGGCCCTGCAGCGGGCCGGGCGTGGCGCCCGGATCGACCGGGCGTCTCTGCTCGACCACCTCTCCGTCACGGTTGACGCCGCGACCTTCGCCAACCTGCGCGGCGAGATCTTGATGCGGGGCCTCGACCCCCTCACCATCGCCGACCGGGCGATCACCTTTCGCGACCCGTTCGGGGTCGTCTGGGAAGCGGCCGTCCTCGGCACACCGGGCATGGCCTGAGCCCCGGCGCCGATCGGCGGTCCACCGCGCCGACCACGCCGATCACGCCGACCACGCGGAACCACCCGCCAGTCCGATCTCGTCGCCATCGTCCGACGCCGTCAGGGAGCGCCCCGTCGCCATGCTCGACGCCTACCGGGATCTGATCGACGAGTTAGTCAGCACGCCGTCCGAGGTCCAGGGTCTGGTCCGCGCCGCGGGCGGGGACCCGTCGGCCGTGGCCGCCATCCGGGCCCTGCACGCCCGTGAGGTGGCCATCCACGACCGGATGTTGCTGATGCTGAAGCGGCAGGGGGCCGTGCTGCCGCCCCTGGCGGCGGCGGTGGGGGATGGCGCGGAGGACGCGGCGGTCGCCCTGGCCGGGTTCGAATCGGCCCGGGGTGAGGTCGTCTCGCTGTTGATGAACCTCACCCTGAAGGATTGGGAGCGCTCGGCGATCCAGGACGAAGGGCACGAGGTCACGATCGCCGACGAGGTCGAGACCCACATCGAACATCAAGAGGAGCAGGTTGACCGGCTGCGCGCCGTGGGCGGACGGTCGTAAGGCGTTAGGGGCACTGGCGACCGGCGCCCGGGAGTGGGGACGGGTGGGACGCTGGCTCCGTCGCATGGGGAGTGGAGCTGGCGAGTCGCCGGCAGGGGTTGCCGGCGACTCACC
>JACCVE010000574.1 GCA_013698285.1 Chloroflexia bacterium
GGGCCCCGGTTGCCATTTTCCGACCGCCCCGAGAGCCTCGTCCGCCACTCAGCGTCATCCGTCAAACCGTCTGGAGCATCGCGAATCCCACGATTCTCAAGACTCTCATTCGATCGACGCGCCACGATCTCACGGCGCCCGGCAGGGTCGCGTGGTGTCTATGAGGACCCCGAGTCCTTGACAGCGAGCCTCCCGAGTCCGGAGCGGCCGGTGCTTGCCCGGACCGCGCCGCCGGGATCGTGCCGGTCAAGATGAGAGGGACGCGATCGGCGCCGCCCGAAAATACGTCAAATCCGTCACGTCTTGACTGATTCGACCTTGACGATCTCCGCCGGCGACGCGCTGCACCGCGAGCCGGCCCGTTGCCCGAGACGACATGGACGGTACACCATCGGCTCTGGTGATCAAGAATTCGAGATTCCGGCTTGTCGTTGGGTGCTGGGACATCCCGTTGGGGAAGGTGATCCCCCGGCGGGGCCGGCGAGGTGAATCTGGCGCGTACTTACGTCATTATTAGTAACACTTGACGTAGTACTGCCGGATGAGTACCATTGGCCGAGATAGCCCCCCAGACAGGATGTGCGACAAATCGCGTCGGAGCCGAGCTTGGCCGAATACGCGTATACCACGGTCCCTTCGAAACTCCGGCCATTCCTCGAGAAGATCAGGGATGTGGGGGTGCCCCCGAAGGTCACCCAGGCCTGGCTGGCATCGATCGGCTTCTCCTCCACCAACGATCGCTCGTTGGTCAGCGTCATGAAACTCGTCGGTTTCATCGACGCAGGCGGGAGACCGACGGACGCGTGGGAGGCGTACCGGGGAGGTCGGCGGGACGCCTTGGCCACCGGGATCCGATCAGGGTTCGCGTTGCTCTTCGAGACCTATCCCGACGCTCAGGTGCGGTCCAACGCGGACCTCGAGAGCGTGGTCAAGAGTTCCGCTCCCAAGCTCGGTCGTGAGACGGTCTCCCGAGTCGTCTCCACGTTCAAGCACCTGGTCGCACTGGCGGATTTCGCCGCGGTCGAGGATGCGGGTGAGCGTGAGCGGACCGAACGTCGCCGTTCGATGGCCGACGAGCCTGACATCGCCCTGCCCGCGGCGATACGGTACGGCGGCACAGGCGTGACCATCCACATCAATGTCCAACTCACCTTGCCCGCCACGACCGACGGAAGCGTCTACGAAAAGCTCTTCGCGGCGATGAGAGCGCATCTCTTGGAAGGAATGACCGATGGTCCATAGTCACTTGGCCCACGTCATGAAACGGATGGCGGGGTTCGATACCCACGGCTACTTACCCCCGCCGCGATACCAGCAATTACCTGCACAGGCGCCGCGTGGGGCCACGCTGGGTCAGTCTCGCCGGCTGGTGCAACGCCTCTGCCTCCAACAGAGCGACCTCCTGGGAGAATCGCTGGACTGTATCGAGCGAGGGCTCTATCGGGCGGCGCACGTGACCGCTTGGCAGGCCTTCATCGACCTCACGAGCGAGGCGCTGGTGACCGACCGGGTCACCGAGATGCGTCGATTGAGGCCCGCCCTGTCTCAATACACCGAGGCGGAGCAGCTCCGGGATCGGCTGCCGGAATATGAGCTGTTGACCGTCGCGAAGGAGGTCGGGCTCCTCACCATGGCGGCGACCAAGAACGCGTACGAACTGCTCTCCAAGCGGAACGAGTGTGCCCATCCCTCGAGCTACCGACCTGGACCGAACGAGGCCCTCGGATACGTGTCCGAGTTGATCGGGAGGATGGCCGACCTGCAAAACAGACGATCGCCCGCGCCGTGACCTACGGGTGTCGTTTTCCGGACGCCTCGATGTGCGCCGCCCTCATCCGCTGGTACGTCTCGTCGTCCCTCGCTCGCTCGTAGCGCTCGAAGAAGATGCGGGCGCATTCGGCCTTGACCGGGTCGATGTCGGGCGGCAGGACCTCGGAGTGGTCGGGGGACCACTTCCGGCCGCTCTTGTGGTTCGCGTACCGGCGGGAGCGCGTGACACCCATCTGGAGGAACTTGCGGGCCATGTCCATGCCGACGAAGTCGCCACGCTCGCGGTAGGCCTCGAACATCGCCCAGATGGTGTCCGCGGACTCTCGGGCGATCGCGGGCGTCTTGAATCGCCAGTGGTGCAGGATCTCCGACTTGTACGGCTCGACAGAAAGGACGCCCTGCTCACCCTTTCCCACCCGGTAAAGATCGGGCCGCTCCCTGAAGTCGATCGTCGCGAAGTCGAGCGAGTAGTCGAACGGCGGCTCGATCGACTTCTTCACCGGGCGCGGTGATTGCTTGGCGGTCATCGGACCCCTCTACGAAACGGGGCGGGCGGGGAAGATATGGTGACGCTTCCGCCCACTGGCAGAGCTGAACGCATACCGCGCGCCATCTGGATCATCCCCCGGGAGCGGGGACCACGTACCAGTCACAGGTGACCGTGTCACCAGGGATGACAGGGAACACGAACGTGGAATAGCCGGATTGCCCATCCTCCGGCACGGTCGGCAGGGGACGATCGTCCTCACCGGTGCAGCCGGTGAGGACCAGACGGATCACCCGGTCCTCGTTCTCGGTGCGGTCCCAGACGGAAAGTCGCGCCACGGACTCGCCTCCGAGGTCGAAGCGAGTCTCGCCCATGATCCCCTGGGTCGCGGCGACCTGCCTGTTCGCCCGGGTCGCCTCGATGGTCCGGTCGACGGCTTCGTTTCGGCATGCGGAGAGGTAGTCGGCGTCGGCGTACTCGTCGGGGCAGGCCCAGGCCCGGATCACCAATTCTGTCCCGGCCGGCAGGTCCATGGGCGGGGTGGGAGCCGGGGGCAGCGCGCCCGGCTCGCCGCTCAGGTCGGGATTGGTGACGTACCAGTCGCAGACCACGTCGGTGCCCGCGGATACGGCGACCACGCCCAGTCCGGCCGGGATCGGGACGCCGGGGGAGTCCGCGTCGGTGCAGGCGACGACCCGGCGGGTGAAGTCACCCCCAAACCGGTCGGGCGTGAGCGTGTAGAGCCCGGCCGGGATGTCGTCGAAGGTGATGTCGCCGCGCTCGTCGAGTGCTGCTGATGCCGTGTCCGCCCCGTCGATCGTGACGCTCACGCCGGGCTCGGGCGTCAGCCCATGGCACGTCCCGTAGATGTCCGGGCCGAGAAAGCCGACCGGACACTCGCGGTAGTGGATAGTCAGGGATGCGTCGTCTCCCTGTGCCCCGGCCACCGTGGACGGGAATGCTACGGTCATGAGCAATACCACCAGACCGAGGCATCGGCAGACGCGTGGCCGGGTGGCATGGTTGGCGCGTCTCATGGGATTCATCTCCTGGTGACGCGACGACGGGGTCACGGTTCTCGGTGCGCGGTCGACGTCGCGTCAGCCCTCGTAGCCCCGGACCACGCCCTGGAGCAACTGGCTCGACTCCGCCATCAGAAACCGGATGCTATCGATCGCGATCAGCACGTCCAGCAGGTCTTGCCCCTCGAAGGTGGCCACGGCGTCGGCCAGCTCGCCGCATTCTCGCAGGGCCGCTTCCAGGTTCGCCCGGGCCTGCGCCGCGCGGGCGGCGGAGCGATCGGCCAAACCCGATTCATTCATCTCCCGCGGTCTCCATCGACGTCGCGTCCTCCCCACCATCACTGGCGGTGTTCATGATGCCGTCTACTGACCGGTCGCCGCCCAGTTCGTCAATGGATCGTACTGTATCTCTTGCCGCGATACGGGCGAACGGTCGTCGCGACGATCAGGGGGGACCGTGGAACGTGCCCGAGTGCCGTCGGTGCATGGTCAGCCCGAACGGAGGAGGGACGGCAGGCGATTCACCCATCCGGCCGCGCCCTCGTAGGCGTGGCCGACCCGGCAGACCGTCGCCTCGGCGAACGGGCGTCCTGCGATCTGGAGGCCGAGCGGGAGGCCGTCGCCGTCGAAGCCCATCGGGAGGGAGAGGACCGGCTGTCCAGTCGCGTTGAACGGCTGGCAGAGGCGGGTGTAGGCCAAACTCACCGGTTCCTCGCCGTCGTCGTGCCGGAACACGAGGTCGCCGGCCAGCAGGGCCGAGGTCGGCAGTGTCGGGGCGATCACGACATCGAGACGGTGGCGGGCGAAGAGACGCGCCACGGACTCCCGGATGGCCTCGCGGGCTCGTAGCGCGCGGAGGTAGTCGACCGCGCTGATCTCCTGTCCGGCGACCAGGCGCTCGCGCAGGTCGGTCCCGAGCAGGTGACCATCACGACTCACGGTCGCGGCATGGACGGCGGCAGACTCGACCCGGTTCAGGACCATCGCCACGCCCCGGCCGGCGGCCGCGTCGTCCCAATCGACCTCGACCAGCTCGGCGCCCAAGCTCCTGAAGACCGACAGGCTCGCCCCGTAGGCGGCCGCGACCGCCGGCGCGATCCTGTCCGTGAAGAAGCCCCCCAACACCCCGATCCTCAGTCCACCGATGCCCTGGTCGAGCGATGCCGAGGCGGGGAGGGTGTCGGGGTGTTCGACCGTCGTCGGGTCCGACGGGTCGATGCCGGCCAACGCGCCGAGGGTCATCGCCGCGTCGGCGACGGTCCGGGCGATCGGGCCGACCGTGTCGAGTGCCCATGAGAGAGGGAAGACGCCCCGCTTGCTGACGAGGCCGTAGGTAGGCTTCAGACCGACCGTGCCGGTAACACCCGCCGGGATCCGGATGCTGCCGCCGGTGTCGGAGCCGAGGGCGACGAGGCACGACCGGACCGCGACGGCCGCGGCCGAACCACCGGAGCTGCCGCCGGGAATGCGGTCCGGGTCCCATGGGTTCCGGGCCGGGACGCTGACCACTCCGGCGGCATATTCCTGGGTGACGGTCTTGCCGGTGAAGACGGCGCCTTGCCGCCGCAGCCGGGCGACCACCGCCGCGTCGGCGGTCGCGGCGGGAGCGTCCCGCCGGGCCCGGGAGCCGCACCGGGTCGGGATACCCTCGACATCGAAGATGTCTTTCACCCCGATCGGGATGCCCTGCAGCGGTCCCAGGTCGCGCCCGGCCCCGAACGCCTCGTCGGCGGCCGTCGCCTGTTCGTGGGCCCGGTCCGCCAGCACCTCGACATAGGCATGGATGGCGGGCTCGGTCCGTTTGGCCCGGCGCAGGGCGGCGTCGAGCAGCCCGGTCGCGGTCAACGTGCCGGACCGCAGGCGCTCGCCGACCTCCAGCAATGGGAGATAGAGAGCGGCATCCGGTACGTCCGTCATCGGTCGTCCTCGTCGTGGACCGTGGGAACCCAGGCGGCGCGGAACGGGAGGGTAGGGGGCTCATCCCCCGTCGCGAGGTGACCGAAAGTGGCCACCATCTCGGCCATGCTGCCGGGAGATACGGGGACCGGGGCCGTGACGCGGTCACTGCCGGCGACCGCCGGTGGGTGCGGTGGGCGACCCTGACCGTCCCGTGCCTCGTCGATGTCGATCATGTCTCGGGCTCCCCTGGCTCGATCGGTGTCCGAACGTGCCGAACATGGTATCCGAATGGTTCCTGACGTGGAGCTTCCGGCGTGTGATGATGGAGACGTGCCCAAACAGCACGACTCGGAGTCCCAACTCCACGGCCCCGGGCGCCAGCCACGGCCGGGTGCCGAATCCCTCCCTCTAGCGTCGGCCGAGCGGAATCAGCCACCCGCTCGGCCTCGCTGTTTTTCCCTTGGTTCGTCGCTGAAACGGATCACCGGGAATGCGCCTGACCGGGTGAGCACCGGCTAATTCCCGGAGAGGAAGGCCACTAGCAGCTCGACGCACGCCCGGACATCGCGCTCGTCGACGGTCTCGATCGCGGAGTGGGTGTAGCGGGTCGGGTAGGTGAGGAGGGCCGTCTCCATCCCACGCCTCATGGCCTCGGCACCATCGCTGCCGAAGTTCTGGAAGATGGCCTGCTGGATCGGGATGCCCGCCGAGGCGGCGGTGGCGACCAGTTCCCGGATGAACCGGCCGCTGTAGTGGGTGCTGCTGTCCTGGTGGACGAGCATCGGGCCCGCCCCGAGGCGGCCTGGGAAATCACGGCGGTCCGGGCCCGGGATGTCGCCGGTCAAGCCGACGTAGATCGCGATGCAGCGGTCGAACTGCTCCTCGTCGGCCAGGCTGCTGGCCCCGATTAGGCCGTTCTCCTCCTGGATCGTGGAGGCCAACCAGACCTCGTGGGTGAGGTCGTCCCGCCCGGCCAGGTGTTCCCCGACCAGCGTCGCGATCGCCAGGGCGACGCGGTCGTCCATCGCCTTGCCGGTGATCCGGTGCGGCCCGAGCCGGCGCGTCGGCGGGTTCCAGATCACCCGGCACCCCGGGTGAATCCCCAGCGCCTCGACGTCGGCCCGGCTCTCGACGCCGAGGTCGACGAAGAGGTCGTTCCACTCCAGCCGCTCCTTGCGGCTGCTCTGACCCCCGACGACGTGACCGCTCGCCGTG
>JACCVE010000583.1 GCA_013698285.1 Chloroflexia bacterium
CGCCGGGCCGGGGGTGGTGGGTCTTGGTCAGCGCGACCGCGACCGACACCGCCCGGCCGTCGGGCTCGTAGACGGCGGCCTTGACGTTGGTCGTCCCGACGTCAAGTCCCAGGAGCAGCGTCACTGGCGCATCCGCGGCTGTGGTGGAGAGGGGGATGCTCCCCGCCGGACGGTCGGTCGAGAACAGGTCGTCATCCCTTGACGGCCCCGAGCGACAGGCCCCGGACGATGTAGCGCTGGGAGAGCATCGCCGCCAGCAGGGGTACCGAGGCGGTCAGCAGCATCCGGGTGCCGATGGCTTGAAAATCGACGCCCCGGGTCTGGTCGCCGCCGGCCAGGTAGACCGGCATCGGCCGCGCGTCGGTCTGGGAGAGCGAGAACCCGAACAGGAACTCGTTCCAACTAAAGGCTAGGCAGAGGATCCAACTGACCACGATCCCGGGCAGCACCAACGGCACGGCTATGCGGGCGAAGATCGCGAACCGGCTAGCCCCGTCGACCTGGGCGGCCTCTTCCAGCTCAATCGGTACCTCGCGGAACATCTGGGTCAGGATGATCACTGGGAACGGCAGGTTGAAGGTAGCATTGACGATCATCAGCGCCCAGAGGGTGTCATAGAGTCCCGTCTTCTGGGCCAGGAGCAGGAACGGGGTGACGAAGATGACGGGCGGCAGGACGCGCTGGGAGAGAAACCAAGTGGTCAAGCTGCCGTTGCGGGGCCGGTAGAATCGGAACCGGGCGATGCCGTAGGCCGCCAGCGTGCCGAGACCGACGGCGATCGAGGCGGCCCCGACCGAAACAATGGTGCTGTTGACCATCGATTGCCGGATCTCGCGGATGCCCCACAAGTCGCGCCACGGCTTCAGGGTCGGCTCGAAGGTGACGAAGGGCAGCCACTTGTTGCCATAGTTGTCGGCGGGGTCCTTGATCGAGCTGATCACCGCCCAGTAGAACGGGAACAACGTCCAGATCATCAGGACCACGAGGGCCAGGACGATCAGCACCCGACTGACGATCCGCCCCGTGTCGCGGCGACGCGGCGGCACGGTGATGGTCGAGAGGTCGGTGATCCGGCGCGGGGCCGGGACGGCGTCGAAGGTCGCGCTCATGCGATCCCCCCCTCATCCTCGTAGACGTGGCGGATCCGGCTCCAGAGCAACGAGACGAGGACCATCACGATCACCAGCAGGAGGAAGGCCTGGGCGGCCGCCTGCCCGAAGTTGAAGAACTGCCGGGCTGTCCGGTAGTTGAACAGGCTGTAGTACTCCGTCGCCCGGCCGGGCCCGCCGAGGGTCAGGCCATAGGCGACGTCGAAGACCTTGAAGGCGTCGATAGAGCGCAGCAGCAGGATCAGCCAGAGGATCGGGGCCATCAACGGTAGGGTGACGAACCGCAGGATCTGCCACGACGTGGCGCCATCCACCTCCGAGGCCTCGATCACGTCGCGGGGTAGGCCCTGCAATCCGGCCAGGGCGATGATGAAGACGAACGGGGTCCATTGCCAGACATCGACGATGATCGTCGCCAGCCGGGCCCACTCCGGATCGGAGATCCACGGCGGCTGGCCGATGCCGAGACTGCCGAGCCCGGAGTTGAGCGGTCCGCCCTCTTCGTAGAAGATGCCCCGGGCCAAGTAACCGAGGGCGATCGGGGTGGCGAAGATGGGCAGCGTCATCACCGCCCGCAACACCCCCCGGCCCCGAATCTCGCGGTCCATCAGCAGCGCGATCAGCAGTCCGAGCACCATCTCGGCCGCGACGGCACCCGCGACGAAGATGAAGGTGATCGTCAATTGCTCGTTCAGCGGCGGGCGCAGGATTGAGGTTCCCAAGGAGACGATCGCCGCCGGCACCGCTACCAATGGCGCCCAGCCCAGGGCGTCCCGCAGGTCGTCCCGGCCGAGCGCGCGTTCCGACAACCACCGGAGCAGCAGTCTGATGCCCACGCCGATCACTCCGACGACCAGGGCGGCGCCAAGGGCCGAGAGCAGGGGGCCACCTAGGTCCCCGGTGATGAATAGGGTCCGGAAATTCTCCCAGCCAACGAAGCGGTTCACGGTGCCGTAGCGGAACGCGTAGCGGCTGGTGCTGAAGGCGTAGATCAGGGGGAAGACGGTCAGGGCGAAGACCCAGACGATGGCCGGCAGCAAGAACAGCCACTTCTCCCACCGGACGCCGAGGACGGGACGAGCCCGGTCCCAGGCCAGCAGGGCCACCCACGGAACCACCGCGGCGACGACGAAGCAGGCCATCGCCCCGCCCAACCCGGCCCCGAGCCCGGTCGCCCCCGCCCCGCCCCGGGAAGGGTCGGACCAGACGACGGCTGGCAGCGCGGCGGCGATCAGGGCCCCGGCCGAGATCGCGATCGCCTGGACGAACCGTTCCCGGCGCGGGAAGACGACCGTCGAGACCAGGGCGATCGCGCCCCCGAACCAGCTCAGGGCGACCAACCATCCATTCCCGGCCATGGTCAGGGTGTCCCCGACCGCGTGGACATCGAGCGACGAGCCGTCCGCCACCGTGGCCGCCGGCCCAGCCTGGGCCAGGATCGCGCCCGTCACCAGCAGCGCCACGACTATGGCCCGCCAGGCCAACGCACGGGCGGACATCCGGTCGGCGGC
>JACCVE010000610.1 GCA_013698285.1 Chloroflexia bacterium
CGGTGGCGGTCTGTGACGACCGGGGGCGGTGTCGCCGGCCCGAGGACTGCCCGGGGTGTGGGCGGTCGGTGCCGCTGCGGCGGGCAGTGGTCATCGTCGGGGCCGCCCTCGACCGGCTGTAGGGGACGGAGCGGGACGCGGACCACCCGGGGGACGGAAGGGAGCAGGTGACCGTGGGGCGACTGGGGCGACGGTTGGGGAAGCTGGAGGGAACCGTCCGGGTGACCGCGTCGAAGACGACCCCCGCATGGGACCTGGAGGCCCTCGACGACGACGAGCTCACCGAGCTGGATGGCCTGGTCCGCAAGGCGGACGAGGCGAAGCGGGCGGGACGGGCGGTGGAATGGACCGCCGACGAGGCCCGGGCCCTGCTCCGGCTCAAGGCGAAGGTGCGGCGGGACGAGGACGTCACGGTCGGAGACGGGCGCTGATGCGGAGTGATCCTCGGGACTAACGCGCCGGATGGTCGTCCCGTACGGTAGGCGTCCAATGAGCATTGGGTCCGATGGGGCCACGCCAGTGACGATCCCCACACCTCACGTCCTGGTGATCGACGACGACGAGGACCTCCGCGACCTCTTCCGCGACATTTTGGAAGGGGAAAGCTATCGCGTCACGCCCGCCGCGTCGGCGCTGGACCCGGGGGAGATCGCCCGCCTCGCTGCCAACCCAATGATCCTCGACCTGCTGTTAGGGTAACGGGATGGGGCATCAGAATAAGCAATAATGACGATACGATCCATTTCTTCCGATGTACATGAGGATTCCCGTGAGTCCATGTTTACGATGCATGGCCTCGGGACGATTTGCCTGCCTGGCACGATAGTTGCATCATTCGGCCCGCGCGCGACGGCGCGGTGATCGTCCCACTGGTGGCGAAGCCGACCGGTAATGGTCCCAGACGGTCGATCATCGCCGGCTCAACGGGGAGAAAGGGCGGCCGACCCCTGTCTGACGTTTTCTGTCGAACGGTCCAGCCCGTTGGGTCCTTGCCCAGCCGGCGATGGCGATAAGGAGTACACCAGCGTGGTAGTCACACAGCGATCCGCGGCACCAATACGCGCCATCCAAGACGCCAACGGCGGATGCGAGAGCGTCCAGGACATCCTCAACGTCGCGGTGACCGCCGAGGCGTTCGCGGTGACCTTCCTCGGTCTCGCGCTCGAGAGCGCCGAGTCCGGTGATCTCGACCTCGACGATGAGGCGGTCGAGAGCTTCGTCGCCGCCCGGGCGGCCGAGCAGGCCCACTACGACTTCTTGGTCGAAAACGGGGCCGAGCCGTTGACGCTCACCTTCACCATCCCCGATGGGGAAATCCTGACCGACCCGGAAACCTTCTATACGACCGTCGTCTCCCTTGAGGAGGCGTTCATCGCCGCCTACCTGACGGCCGCGCAGTCGTTCATCGTCCAGGGCGAGCCGGAGCTGGCCCAGGTCGCGCTGCAGATCGGCGCCGTCGAGGCCGAGCACCGTGTCGGGGTTCGCTTCTTCGGGATCGGGGCCGGCGTGATCGACGGCGTCGCCAACGACGTCGCCTTCGAGAAGGCCCTCTTTGAGCGGGTCTCCGAGGCGGCCGACCTCCTCACCGAACTCGGCTTCATTGACGGTGACGGCACCGCCGTCGAGTTCCCCGGCCCGGGCGAGATCGACGACACCGGTGTCAGCAACCTCACGCCGCCGACCCCGTAGAACGGTCCGGTTTCGCCCCTACTTGCAGCCTCTATCCAAGGAGTAGACAGAACGTGACTATGGCAGAGCAGCTGGCGATGGTGCAGTGGTCGCGCCGAACCTTGATGAAGACCGCGGGCGCCGCGGCGGCGGGTTTCACGGTGGCCCAGGCCGACTTTATCCGGTCGGCGGCCCAGGAGTCCGACGAGATCCAGGACATCCTCGACATCACGGTGACGACCGAGCGGTTCGGTGTCACCTTCCTCGGTGAGGGGATTCGCGCGGCTGAGGAGAACGAGTTCGATATCCCGTTTCTCAAGCCGGTGATCGACATCCTCAAGGCCGCCCGCGCCCAGGAGCAGTTCCACATCGACACCTTCGAGGCCCTGGGCGGCAAGCCGCGGGTTGACACGTTCACCGTGCCACCGGAGGCGTTGACGAGCTTCAAGGCCTTCTTCGGCGCGATCGTCGAGCAAGAAACGCGTGAGACAGCCGCACAGATCGCCGCGATGCGTGTCTTCAGCGAACTGGGTCGTCCGGATCTGGCCAAGGTCAGCTTCCAGTACGCCGCCGAGGAGTCGGAGCACCGCCTGGTGGCGAACTACGCGCTCGGCACCAGGCCGGCGAACGATGTTGCCTTCGCTGACCACCGCTACGAGACTATCGACGACTTCTACGCCGAGCTGGAGGAAGTCGGCCTCATCGGCGGCAGTGGCACGGAGATCACCTACCCCGGCCCGGGCGAGATCGACGTCAGCAACGTCATCGAGACCGAGCCGGGCGGACCGGAGGCGAGCTGCAACGCTGAAGCCACCCCGGTCGCGGGTGGTGAGTCCGAGGAGGACGAGGACGAGGGCACGCCGATCAGCTAGCGGCGCGGACACGGCGTTCTGTCGCCGGGGCGGTCAACTGATCGGCCGCCGGCGGACATTACGAAGTAAGTGAAGTCGGAGGCGTCCCAACTGGAGCGCCTCCGACTTTGTCTTATCTGGGAACGTTGAGACTCCGGGGACGGCGCACATGGTGCCTAGTGGTTCGTCAGGGGTGAAACGGTGGTGGCAAGGGGGCTGCGGGAGTGAGGGCCGGTGAACCGCGTCCCCGCCCAAGGAGTCCCCGCCATGGCGTCTCCGGACCGCGTGTTCCTGACCGAGGCCCAGCGGGCCGAGCTGCGCGGGCTCGTCGGCGGGGGCGTCGCCCCGGCCCGGATGCTGCGTAGGGCCGACCACGGCGAGGGCGGCCCGGGCTGGTCCGACGCCGCCATCGCCGGGGCGCTCGATGTCCACCCG
>JACCVE010000039.1 GCA_013698285.1 Chloroflexia bacterium
CGATCAATGGCAATCATGCCGTTGCCGCGACGCGTTGGAGAGCCCGCCGCCGGTCGTGAGCCCGGCAACGGGTTCGACTTACCCGGCGATGACGTCCACGAATCGGTCGATCGCGGCCCGGCTGTGCAGCTCGGTGGCGCAGACCAGCATGGTCGTCGCGAGTCGAGGGTCGACCGTGCCGAGGTCGAAGCCACCGATGATGCCGGCATCGAGGAGGTCGCGGTTGACCTCAGCCACGGGGCGGGGCAACCGGACGGGAAACTCGTGGAAGAACGCGGCGTCGAGGGGCAACGAGCACCCTTCGATCTCTGCCAGCCTGGTCGCCAGGTAGTGCGCGTTCTGGTAGGAGCGGCGCCCCACTTCGCGGAATCCCTCGGGGCCGACGGTTGACATGTAGACCGTCGCGGCGGTCGCCATCAAGCCCTGGTTCGTGCAGATGTTGCTGGTCGCCTTCTCGCGCCGGATGTGCTGCTCGCGGGTCTGGAGCGTCAAGACGAAGCCCCGCTTGCCATCCATGTCGTGGGTCATCCCCGCCAGGCGACCGGGCAACTGGCGGACGAGGGCCTGACTGGTGGCCAGGAGGCCGACATAGGGTCCGCCGAAACTCTGGGCGACGCCGAGGGCCTGTCCCTCGGCGGTCACGACGTCGGCACCCAACTCGCCGGGCGACTTGAGCAGGCTGAGCGGGACGGGGTAGGTGCTAACGACCAGCTTGGCTCCCGCGCCGTGGACGGCGTCGGCGAAGGCGGCCACGTCCTCGATCCCGCCGAAAAAGTTCGGGTACTGGACGACGACGGCGGCGAGACCCTCGTCCAGGTAGGGCTGGACATCGGCGACGTGGGCGGCGAAGCCCTCATCGGGGATGGGCAGCAGGACCAACTCGGCGTCCAGGCCAGAGAAGTAGGTCTCCAAGACCTCCCGATACCGCGGGTGAACCGACCCAGTCACCACGACGCGCTTGCGCTTCTTTGAGCTGCTGACCGTGACGAGCGCGCCCTCGGCCAGGGCCGTGGCCCCGTCGTACATCGAGGCGTTGGCGACGTCCATCCCCAGCAGCGCGGCGACCATGCTCTGGAATTCGTAGATGGTCTGGAGGGTGCCCTGGGCCACCTCCGGCTGGTAGGGGGTGTAGGCGGTGTAGAACTCGCCCCGGGCCAGGATCTGGCCGACGGTCGCGGGGATGAAGTGACTGTACGAGCCCGCACCGAGGAAGGTCTTGCCGGGACCAGGGGCTAGGTTCTTGGCCGCGAGTTCCTCGAGGTGCCAGGCGGCCTCCATCTCGGTCAGAGCCGGGGGCAGGTCCATGTCCGGGAAACGCACCGATTCTGGGATGTCGGTGAACAGGTGCTCGATGGTCTCCATGCCGGCGATCGCCAGCATCGCCTCGCGGTCGGCGCGGGTATGAGGGTTGAATGTCACGACTGGGTCCCTTCGGATAGGCGGTCGCCCGGACCCGCGGCGCTGGGCAGGATGGTCCACGGGATGCTTCGACCCCGACGGTCCGCTACTCGGACTGGATGTCCGGCGCGTGTTCGCCTAGTGCGCGGCGGCGTCGGCGAAGGCGTCGTAGGCGTCGGAATCCATCAATTCATCGAGCTGGGAGGGGTCGGCCAAGCGCACCTTGATCAGCCAGGCGGCCTCATAGGGCGACGAGTTGACGAGTTCCGGGGTGTCGACCACGTCACCGTTGCGCTCGACGACTTCACCATCGAACGGGGCGTAGATGTCGGAGGCGGCCTTGACAGATTCGACGATGCCGAACGGCTTGGTGCGGGACACCTCGTCACCCGATTCGGGCAGTTCCAGGTAAGTGATGTCCCCCAGTTCGGTCTGGGCCACGTCGGTGATCCCGATCGTGGCCGTGTCACCGTCGAGGCGGACCCACTCGTGGGTCTTGGTGTAGCGGAGGTCGGTGGGCGCGGCCATGATGCTCTCTTTTCTTGACGAGACGACGCTACGCGGAGGATACCCGGGCGGGAGCGACCGCGGCAACGTCGTGCGATACCGTCCCTCCGACGACCCGGTCACGGCTGGCGGCGATAGAAGGGCAAGGCGACCTGGACGGCCCGGACCGGCTTGCCCCGGATGATGACGTCGATCGGCTTGCCGACGCCCGCCACCGACCGCTCGACCAGTCCGAGCCCGATGTTCTCCCCCAGCGTCGGGGAGAAGGCACCGCTCGTGACGTGTCCGACCTCGACACCATCGACCGCCAGGGGGTAATGGCCGCGCGGCGGCGCCGAACGGCCCTCGATCCTGAAGCCGATCGTCCTCCGGGTGGCGCCCCGCTCCTTGATCCGGGCCAGGGCATCCCGGCCGATGAACGCCCCCTTGTCGAGTTTCACCGCCCAGCCGACACCGGCCTCGTACGGATCGATGTCGTCGGCCAGCTCGTTGCCGTAGAGCGGCATCCGGGCTTCGAGGCGCAGCGTGTCGCGAGCCCCGAGTCCGATCGGGCCAATGCCGTGGGCCGCTCCCGCCGCCATCAGGGCGTCCCACAACTCGGCGGTGCGCTCTTGGGGTGGATAGAATTCGAAGCCATCTTCGCCCGTGTACCCGGTCCGGGCGAAGAACATCGGGATGCCCGCGACCTCGCCATCCACGCCGTGGAAGCCCGGGATGTCACCGAGCGGGACATCGGTGAGCCCCTGGGTGATGGTCTCGGCGTGCGGCCCCTGGATCGCGATCATGCCGACCGTGTCCGACATGTCGGTCACCTCGACATCGAGGTCGGTTCGCTCGTCCCTGGCCCGCCGCAACCAGGCCACGTCCTTCGCGGCGTTGGCCGCGTTGATCACCACCATGTAACCCGCGGCGTCTGGCCGGCGATAGGTGATGATGTCATCGATCACCCCTCCCTCCGCGTTCGGCAGGAGACCATATTGGGCGGCACCCGGTCCCAGCTTCGAGACGTCGTTGGTAGTGACGTGCTGGAGATACGCCAGAGCATCCGGGCCTCGCACATCGACCTGACCCATATGTCCCAGGTCGAACAGGCCGGCCCCGGACCGGACGGCGCGGTGCTCGGCCAGGATGCCGGTGTATTGGATCGGCATCTCCCAGCCCGCGAACGGGACCATCCTGGCCCCCAGCGCGACGTGACGATCGTGCAACGCCGTCCGGCGCGGGGCCTCATCGGGCGACACGGTGGCGACGGTGGGTTCATCATGGTGTGTCATCGGTTTGGTCTCCTACTCGGCGGGGAACCAGGGTCCCACGCCCCGCCTGGCACGCGTTGTCCACGCCTCCGGGTCTTGCAAGGCGGATGATGGTCCGGCTCAGACCCGTTCGAGGACCAGCTTATCGAGCCCGAGCTGGACGGGGACCGGATAGCGGCCCGTCAGGCAGCCGGTGCAGAAGCCGGAACTCGGCCGGTCGATCGCGGAGAGCAGACCGTCGAGGGAAAGGTAGCCGATGCTGTCGGCGCCGATGAAACGGCCGATCGAGGGCACGTCCATCTGGGCCGCGATCAATTCTTCCCGCTTGGCGAGGTCCACCCCGAGATAGCAGGGCCACATCATCGGCGGGGCGTGGACCCGCATATGGACCTCCGTCGCCCCGGCATTCCGGAGCAATTGGACGATGGGCCGGCTGGTGGTGCCCCGGACGATCGTGTCATCGACCAGGACGACCCGCTTGCCGGCGATCACCTCCGGCAGGGCATTGAACTTCAGCGAGACGCCCACCTCACGCAGCCGCTGGTCGGGTTGGATGAACGTCCGGCCGATGTAGCGGTTCTTGATCAGGGCCTCGGCATAGGGGATGCCGGACGCCCGGGCGTACCCGATCGCGGCGGGCACCGCGCTGTCCGGTAGCCCGACGACGATGTCAGCGTCCACGGGGCACTCCGCCGCCAGCACCTCCCCCATCCTCTGCCGGACGAGGTGCAGGCGCTGCCCCTGGATGAGGCTGTCCGGCCGGGCGAAGTAGATCAGCTCGAAGAGGCACAGGGCCGGTCGCCGGGTCTCGACGCCGGTCCCGTGCGATGTACAGCCCGAGGCGTCGATCTCGACGATCTCGCCGGGTTCGATCTCCCGCACCAAGTCGGCCCCGACGGTGGCCAGGGCGCATGTCTCAGACGCCACGACCCAGTGCTCGCCCAGCTTGCCAAGACAGAGCGGGCGGACGCCGAGCGGGTCGCGGACGGCGATGAGCCGGTCCTCGGCAATGATCGCCAGGCTGTAGGCCCCGATCATCCGGGCCATCGCCCGGCGAACCTTGCCGACCAGCGTCGTCCCGGGGGTCAGGGTGATGAGCCGGGTCAAGATCTCGCTATCGGTGGTGGTGACGAACCGCTCGCCGCGCTCCTCCATCTCGGACCGAAGGGCGTAAGCGTTGGTCAGGTTGCCATTGTGCGCCACGGCGATCGGGCCGGACTCCGTCTCGGCCCGGATCGGGCCACAATTCAGGGCGACGTTTGATCCCGAGGTCGAGTAGCGCGTGTGGCCGATGGCGATGTGGCCGACCAGGTGGCGCAGGTCGTCCTCGGCGAAAGCCTGGCTGACGAGGCCAAGCTTGGTGGTCAGGTTCAGGCCGGTCCCACCGGTGGAGGCGATGCCGGCGCTCTCCTGGCCACGGTGCTGGAGGGCGTAGAGGCCGAAGAACGTGATCCGGGCGACATCCTCCCCGGGCGCAAAGATCCCGAAGATGCCACATTCTTCGTGCGGCTTGTCATCCCAGACTCCATCGCTCAATGGTGCTCTCCCCGCCGACCGTCGATCCGTCTCACGATGGGCCATCCACCGTGGCGTCAGCGTCCCGGGTGACCGGTCGTTCGGACCCGGCGACGAGCGCTCCCAGCCAGGCCGCTCGCGCCCGGGCGAGGTCCAGCGAGGAGCCGTCGACGCTCCACCGCTCGCCACCGGCGGTGCCGAGGAGCCGGACGGGGATGTCGTCGGCATCGAGACTCGCCAGGACCGCCTCGCTCCGCCCGGTCGGGAGCGCGATCACGACACCGGACGGTCCCTCCCCGAACCATGCCAGCGTCTCGTCCTGACCGTCGTCGGTGCCCGGTCCGGCGGTGATCCCGATGTCGCTGGCGAACGCCATCTCGGCGAGGGCGACGGCGAGGCCGCCCAAACCGCGGTCATGGGCTGTCCGGACCAGACCGCGTTCGACCAGCGCGCGGACGGCGCCCTGGACACGCGCTTCCAGCCCGAGGTCGATCGGCACCGGCGTGCCGGCGACCGGGCCCGCGAGCGCGGCGACCTCGCTCCCGCCGAAGCCGACCCGGTCGGACCCGATCAGGAAGACTAGATCGTCCGCTTCCCACCGCATCGTCGCGTGGCGGCGGACATCGTCCAGGACCCCGACGACCCCGATGGTCGGCGTCGGCATGACGGCCTCGTCACCGGTCTGGTTATACAGGCTGACATTGCCGCTGACGACCGGCACACCGAGGGCGCGGCAGGCGTCGGCCATCCCCCGCACGGCCTCACGGAGCTGGAACGCGCCCGCCGGGAGGCGCGGGTTGCCAAAGTTGAGGCAGTTGGTGACGCCGAGCGGCCGACCGCCGACGACGGAGACATTCCGCGTGGCCTCGGCCACGGCCTGCATCGCGCCCTCGTATGGGTCCAGGTAACAGAGGCGGGCATTGCAGTCGAGCGAGACCGCCAGGGCCCTCCCTGTCCCGCGCAGCCGGATCACGGCCGCGTCACCCGCCCCGGGCGGCACGACGGTGCTGGTCTGGATCGTGTGGTCGTAACGAGACCAGACCGGCTCCCGGCTGCCGATGTTCGGGCTGGCCAGGAGCCGGAGCAACGTCCCGGGCACCGTTTCGGCGGCGGTCGCCGCCGCGACCACCGCATCGACGTCGACCGCGCGCCGCTGTGACGCGGCGGGGGACTCGACGGCGTCCGGCGTGTACGTCGGGCAGGCGTCGGTGAACAGGGCGGCGGGCACCGCGACGACGGTGTCGGCGCCGTCGCGGACCCGGACCACGCCGTCGTCGGTGACGCGGCCGATCACGGTCGCGTGGAGCGACCAGCGCTCGACGGTCTCGCGCACCCGCTCGACGCCCTCTGGCCGGATGACGAGGAGCATCCGCTCCTGGCTCTCGCTGAGCATCACCTCGTAGGCGTTCATCCCCGTCTCGCGGCGGGGCACCAGGCCGACGTCGATCTCGGCCCCGACGTCCCCCCGGCTGGCACACTCGACCAGGGAGCTGGTCAGCCCGGCCGCGCCGAGGTCCTGCATCGCCACCACGTCGTCGCCGCGGAGCAGTTCCAAACACGCTTCCATCAGCAGCTTTTCGAGGAACGGGTTCCCGACCTGGACCACGCCACGGTGGGACGCCTCTGGATCGCTGACCGAGGCGAAGGTCGCCCCGTGCAAGCCGTCCCGCCCGGTCGCGGCCCCGATCAGGACGATCAGGTTGCCGGTGCCGGTGGCCCGGGCCCGCATCAAGTCATCGCGCGCCACGATGCCGACACACATCGCGTTGACGAGGGGGTTGCCGCTGTACGACGGGTCGAATGCGACCTCACCGCCGACCGTCGGGATGCCGAGGCAATTGCCGTAGCCGCCGATCCCGGCGACCACGTTCTCGAACAGGTACCGGTTCCGGCTCTCGGTCAGGGGGCCAAACCGGAGACTATCGAGGATCGCCACCGGCCGGGCGCCCATCGTGAAGATGTCTCGGACGATGCCGCCGACGCCGGTCGCCGCCCCCTCGAAGGGTTCGACCGCGCTGGGGTGGTTGTGGGATTCGACCTTGAAGACGGCGGCCAGGCCGTCTCCGAGGTCGACGGCGCCGGCGTTCTCGCCCGGCCCCTGGACCACCCACGGCGCCTCGGTCGGCAGGAGGTGAAAATGGGGCCGGGAGTGCTTATAGCCGCAGTGTTCGCTCCACATCGCCCCGAACATGCCCAGTTCGACCGGCAACGGGGTCCGGCCGAGAAGATCCACGATCAGCGCGTATTCCTCGTCGGAGAGGGCCACCTCCCGCCACGGTGCGGACCCGTCGTCGTGGCTCGCCACGGCGGGCGCGGTCAGCTCAGCCGGCGACATGCATACGCTCCAGCACGCCGCGGAGGATCTGCCGCCCGTCGGAGCCACCGACCAGGGGGTCCACGGCCCGTTCGGGGTGCGGCATCAGGCCGACCACGTTGCCCGTCCGGTTGGCGACCCCGGCGATCGACCCGGCGGAACCATTGGGGTTCGACGCCGCCGAGAGCGTCCCGTCGGGTTCGCTATAGCGGAGCACCACTTGACCATGGGCCTCGATCTCCCGCAGCGTCTCCTCTCCAGCGACGTACGAACCTTCGCCGTGGGCGACGGGAAGGCGCAGCACGGTGCCCGGCGCGACGGTGTCCGTCCACGCGGTGGACGCCGACTCGACCCGGACATGGGTCCAATGGCAACGGAAGCGGAGGGTCGCATTGCGGCGCAGGGCACCGGGCAGCAGGTGGGCCTCGGTCAGGACCTGGAACCCATTGCAGATGCCGAGGACCGGGCCGCCCCGGGCGGCGAACGCCCGGACCGATTCGACCACCGGCGCGAAGCGGGCGATCGCCCCGCAGCGCAGCGCGTCGCCGTAGCTGAAGCCGCCCGGAAGGATCACCGCGGCGAACCCGGAGAGGTC
>JACCVE010000045.1 GCA_013698285.1 Chloroflexia bacterium
TGCCGGAGGAGATCCTGGTCTCGCTCACCAAGCGGGAAGGCTACGCTGCCGCCCAGGGCGCCATCGGCACCGTGGTCCTGGATACCTCCCTGACCCCCTCCCTGATACGCGAGGGCCAGATGCGCGACTTCGTCCGAGGCGTCCAGGACGCCCGCAAGCGGGCCGGATACGAGATCGAGCACCGCATCATCCTCGCCGCCGTCGCCGACCCCGAGATCGTCACCGCCCTCACCCGCCACGAGGCCACCATCCGGGCCGAGGTCCTCGCCGTGGCCCTCGACATCACCTCGGCCTCCGGCCGCTCTGACGCCGTCGAGGCCGAGTCCACGGATGGCCCCGGTGGCACCACCGACCCCGCCGGCTGGTACCGCGACCAGATCCAGGTCGGCCAGCACCACGTCGACATCGCCATCCGCCGCGCCATTGGTGGGCCCGAATAGGCGGACCCGAATAGGCGGGGATCGGGTTCGCGGGACCCGGCCGCTATCCGGCGGCCGGGATGGACCGCCGCGCCGCCAGCATGTCGGCCGACCGGAACACCACGGGGTTGAGCGTGATCGAGACCAGCGCCCCGGCCAGGATCAGGTTGTAGCCCTCCACGGGGAGCAAGTCGAGCGAGCGGCCCACCTGGGCGACGATGAACGAGAACTCGCCGATCTGGGTCAGCCCGGCCGCCACGGTCAGCGCCGTCCGCCGCTGGCCGCGCAGCATGGTCACCAGGGTCAGGGCGGCCAGCCCATTCCCGAGGACGATGATCGCCACCACCAGCGCGATCTGGCCGGGGGCATCGAAGAGGAAGGCTGGGTCGACCAGCATCCCGACCGAGACGAAGAAGAGGACCAAGAACGCGTCCCGCAGGGGCGCGATCTCCACCTCGGCATCGTGGCCCGTCTCGGATTGGCCGACCACCAGCCCGGCGACGAACGCACCCAGGGCGAACGAGATGCCGAAGATCTCAGCGCCGCCGTAGGCGATGCCCAGCGCGGTCGCCAGGACGGCGAGGACGAAGAGTTCCCGGGATCCCATCCCTCGCACCTGGCGCAGCAGCCAGGGAATGAACCGGGCCCCGACCACCAGCATCAAGAGGGCGAAGGCGGCGATCTTGCCGAAGGTGGAGGCCAGGGTGGGCAGTAGGTCGAGCTCGCCGTCCCCCGCTGTGACGCCGCCCAATTGGCCGGCGAAGATCGGTAGGAGGACCAGGACCATGACCATCGCTAGGTCCTGGACCAGCAGCCAGCCGATCGCCGTCCGTCCCGCCCCCGTCTGCACCTCGTCCCGGGCCTCCAGGGCGCGGAGCAGCACGACCGTGCTTGCCACCGACAGCGCCAACCCGAAGACAAGCCCCTCCCCAGTCGTCCAGCCCCATAGGCTGGCGGCCCCGAGACCAACCAGCGTCGTGAAGGTGATCTGGCCGACCGCACCGGGCAGGGCGATGCCACGCACGGCCAGCAGGTCGCCGGGGGAGAAGTGGATCCCGACGCCGAACAGCAGCAGGATCACGCCGATCTCGGCCAATTGGGGCGCCAGCGCCGCATCGGCCACGAAGCCGGGCGTGAACGGCCCGATCGCCACTCCGGCCAAGAGGTACCCGACGATCGGCGGCAGGCCGATGCGCATGACGATCAGGGCGGCGGCGAAGGCCGCTGTCAGGCCGACGGCGACCGTGGCCATCAATCCCGTGTCGTGCGGCATCCCGCGTTCCTCCCCGTGCCGCCGCTCGTCCGTCATTCGTACCGGGATCGTCGCACGATCGACGCCCTTCTGCCCCCACCCGGTTCGCGTCGTGGTGATCGCGGCGGGCGCTGGGCCATAATGGGAGACGCATCACGACACGGACGCCCGGGCCTCCGCCGCGAGACGGCGAGGCGACCCATCCCGAAGAAGGACCACGCCTGGTGGCTACGACCATCGTCATCGTCGGCTTGCCCAGCAGCGGCAAGACGACAGTATTCAATGCCCTGACTCGGGCCGAGGCCCAGACCGGCACCTTCGGGGCCGGGTCGGACGAGCCGAACCTGGCCAACGTCAAGGTGCCCGACCCCCGCCTCGACATCCTGACCGCGATGTTCAATCCGAAGAGCCGGGTCCCGGCCGATGTCCAGTACCTCGATGTTGCCGGCATCGCCAAGGGGATCGGCGAGAAGGGGATGGGCGGCCAGCTCCTCGGTCACCTGGCCCAGGCCGACGCCCTGGTCCACGTCGTCCGGGCCTTCGAGGACGACGAGGTCGCCCACCCCGAGGAGACGATCGACCCCCTCCGCGACATCGAAACGCTGAACCTGGAGTTCCTCTTCAGCGACCTGGCGATCATCGACAAGCGCCTCACCCGCCTCGTGTCCCAGATCCCCAAGCTGCGCGGTCCGGAGCGCGAGGCCTTCGAGCGCGAGCAGGTCGTCCTGTCCCGTCTCAAGGCCGCCCTGGAGGCCGACCAACCCCTGCGCGAGGTGGTCGCCGAGTTGGAGCCGGACGACGCCAAGGTCTTGCGCGGCTTCGGCTTCCTGACCGCCAAGCCGCTCCTGATCCTGCTCAACCTCAGCGAGGCCCAACTCGGCGCGACGGGTGACGACCTGGTAGAGAAGGCGACGGCGGCATTTGGCAGCCCCGGTGTCTCGATCGACGCCCTGGCCGGTCAGATCGAGAGCGAGATCGCCCGCCTCGACGACGCCGACGCCGCCGTCTTCATGGAGGACCTCGGGATCGCCGAGTCCGGCCGCGACCGGGTCCTGCGCCTCGGTTTCGAGCTGCTGGGCCTGATCCCCTTCTTCACCGTCGGCCCGGACGAGTGCCGGGCGTGGACGATCCGCCGGGGCGACACGGCCGTCGAGGCGGCCGGCACGATCCACTCCGATATCCAGCGTGGCTTCATCCGGGCCGAGGTGGTCGGCTACGACGACCTGATCGCCGCCGGTGGTATGACCGAGGCCAAGAAGGCGGGCACCTTCCGCCGCGAGGGCAAGACCTACGTGGTCCGGGACGGCGACACGATCAACTTCCTCTTCAATGTCTGATGGTGCCCGGGTCGTTTGAGGTGTGGATGGAGCGGGCGGCGAGCCCTACCCCGGACGTCGCGACGCGTCGTGGGAGCGGGATCGCGCCCGGGAGACGGACCTGGTGAGCGACGACGAGTTCATCGAGATCGTGACTCGCCCGGCGGCCGAGGTGGCGCGGCGAGCGATCATCCTCTCGGCGGTCTGTCGCCGGGCGTTCCTTGAACTGTCCGACGCCGGCGAGGGCGTGGCGCCGCCCCTCACCGGTCACGTGGGTGGCGACCCGGACGACGGTGGAGGGCGGGCGGGCGATGACGACGACGGCGCGGGCGACGTCGGCGAGGGGTTCGACCTGCTCGCCTGGCTCCTCGACGAGGGGCTTTCCGACGACCTGACCCCGGACGAGGTGAGCCTGCTGCGTGCCCCGCTCGGCGCCCTGGACCGGGATGAGGCCGAGGGCCTCACCTGGACGGTCGAGGCACTGACCGGCCTGGTCTGGGCCCTCGGTTTGCTGCCCGCTCCCCCGGCATTCGACCGACCGACCGACGGGGAGGCCCTGCTCTCGGTCCTTCCCGAGCCGGAGTCGCCCACCGGCACGTTCTGCCGCGAGGCACGCCTCCGGGACGAGACCGAGATCGCGGCGGCCCGGGACGAGGCAGAGATCTGGGACTGGCGAGCCGGCCTCCAGCCCGAACTGCGCCATCCCGACCGCTCCCGCCAACGGGACGCCCGGGAAGCCCTCGCCGACGTGGTGGCGGAGGCGCGTGATTCCGGACTCCTCCCCCCGTTACCGGCCACCGACCTCCTGGTATCTGGGGAGCCGTACGCCACCGTCGATGACGACGCCCTGGTAACCCTGGCGGCGATCGCCAGTCACCGTCTCCACGCCCTCAACTGGGTCTGTGGCTTCGGCGAGACCTGGGACACCGTGCCCGACGAGGTTTGATCACCCGGACCCGACGCCACCCGGAGGTGATCCGACCGGTCTCCCCGAACGCGTGTTGGCTCACCGGCCATGCCCCTCCCGGACCGTCACGCACGGTACTGGTGGCCCGAACCGGACGAGGGAGGCCCCAGCTCAACGTCAGAACGCGCCGCCCAGGAGCGGCATCACCAGCCGTTCCCAGTGCCGGGTCACGGACTCCCGATACTGGCTGGCGGCGACGATCCGGATCAGGCGACGGTGTTCCTCATACCGCTTGAAGTCGGCGTCCTCCAGCCCGACGACCTCCCGCCAGGGCATCAGCTCGGCGAAGCCGACCGGCGGCCGCCCGAACCTGACCCAGACATCGGTCCGCCACCGCTCCGGCTTCGGTACGTCGATCAGGATCGCCTCCGGCGGTACCGCCTCCCCGGTGATCTCGCCGAGGCCGGTCGTCAGGCGCCGCTCGACCTCCCTCCGGGCGGCGGGGTCGAAGAAGAGGTTGCCCAGCCGGGCGTACAACTCGAAGGCCCGGGCGCTGATCTCGACCGCCCGCTTGTGGATGCGTCGCTCGGCCAGGGCTCTCGTCAGCCGGCGCGTCTCGGCCGGCATGCCCGGCTGGCCGAGGAGGGCCAGCAGCGAGGCATCGTCGTGGCCAGTCAGGTCGGCCGGGGCCATGGTGCCCGCCAGCAGGGCCTCCTGCACGGCCCGCAGCAGCATCGCCATGCAGGCCCGGTTGGTGTGGTGCCAGTAGACGTTGTCGAACATCTCCTGCCGGGCGTTGATCAGCGAGTGCAAGGGAGAGACGCCCTTCTGGGCGATGCCGACGCGGGTCGTCCCGTCCGGCGTCCCGGTGATCGTCAGGGAGTCGATCAGGCGGGCGGTATCGACGCCGCCGTAGGGGACGTTGCAGGCCCGGGCGTCCCGGGGCAGGTAGTCCAGCTTGTCCATGTCCAACGGCCCGGAGAGGATGCCGCGCAGGAGCCGGTCGACCGGGGGCAGGTCACGCCCCGCCGGAGCGACGATCGCCGCCACCCGGGCTGGGTCGACATCCCAGGCCGATCGCAGGACCGGCCCGATCTCCGGCCCCTCGATGACGCCCCGCCCGACCTCCTCGTGCGACAAGATCGGCGAGCCCAACTCCTCGATGGCGTGCGAGAACGGGTAGTGCCCGATGTCGTGGAGCAAGGCGGCGGCGCAGATGGTCCGCGCGTCGTCGTCGGTGACCGGCGCCCCGCCGGGCGTGGTACGGAGGTGGGCCACCGCGAGACGGGTCAGGTAAAACACCCCCAGCGAATGTTCGTAGCGGGTGTGCTTGGCCCCCGGCCAGACGCGGGAGACGAATCCGAGTTGCTGGATGCGGTCCAGGCGGAGGAACGGCCGCGTCTCCAGCAGGGCCAGTTCCGCCGCGGCCATCGGGATGCGATCGTAGAGGGCGTCCCGGATCGTCGTCGCGACCGGCCATCCCGTCCCCGGCGTCACCGGCCCATCGGTCACGCTCGTCATAACCACCGGCTTTCTCCTCGTCCCGACTC
>JACCVE010000066.1 GCA_013698285.1 Chloroflexia bacterium
GAACGATCCCGACTGGGCCGGACCCGGACGACCTCGACGCCACGGCTCGCCACGACCTGGAGCGGCCGCCGGACGGCGTTGTGCTCCATCCCCGTCGAGACCACGCGATCCCCGGGCCGGAGCAGGCCGAGGATCGCCAGGTTGATCGCCTCGGTGGCGCTCGAGGTGAAGATCACGCGATCCGGGTCGGCGATACCCACGAGCGACGCCAGCCGGTGGCGTGTGCCGCCGATCGCCAGGGCCGCCTCACGCGCCATCCGATGGCTGGCCCGACCCGGATTCGCCCCGCCGGCGGCGAGGAACGTGCCGAGCGTCTCGGACACCCCGGGTGGCTTCGGCCAACTGGTGGCGGCGTTGTCCAGGTAAATCATGGCATCCCTAGTGGCCGACCCACCGCGCGTAGTCGGCGCGGGCGACCGCGGCGTCGGTGGTGTCGTGGACGATGGCACGGCCATCGGGAAAGATCGTCAGGCCACGGTCGGTCGCGGCCGGCGAGAATCGCAGGAGGAACGGGGTCAGCAGCACCTCGCCCAGGCCATCCAAGCGTTGGGCGAGCCCGGCCAGGTCAACCGGGGCGGGCGGATGGGTGGCGACCTGCATCGAATCGCGACCGCACAGGGCGATCGTCTGCCGGGCCACGGTCCCCAAACCGGGGAACGCGCGACGCTGGCACGTCGGGCAGTCCGGCCGTGGTGCGCCGGTCGGGACCGTCTCCATCGTCACGGCCCAGATGTCGAGGGTCACCAGTCCGCCGTGCAGGGCAGCCCCGTGACCGGTCAGGAGCTTGATCGCCTCGACGGTCTGGATCGCGGCGACCGCCTCGACCGCGGGTCCGATCACGCCAGCCGTCTCGCAGGTCGGCAGGCTGCCGGGGGCCGGGGCGCGAGGGAAGACGCATCGTAGACACGGCGTCTGACCGGGTATCACGGTCATCGACATCCCGGTGCTGCCGACCACGCCACCGTAGACCCAAGGGATGCCGAGCTTGACGGCGGCCTCATTGATGATCGACCGGGTATCCATCGAGTCCGTGCCGTCGACGATCACGCCGGCGCCGGCGACTAAGCCCTCGACGTTGCCGCCGTGTACATCGACCACGACCGGCTCAACCGCGACCTGGCTATTGATCCGGCCCAGGACTCGGGCCGCGGCGATCGCCTTAGGGAGGGTATCAGCGACGTGGGACTCGTCGAAGAGCACCTGGCGCTGGAGATTCGACGTCTCGACATAATCACGATCGACGATGGTCAGGTGACCGGTCCCGGCCCGGACCAGGCCGTTCGCGACGGCGGTCCCGAGCGCACCGCACCCGATCAGGACGACCCGCGCGGCGGCGAGGCGGTCCTGGGCGCCTCCCCCGAGTGGGCCGAATCGCGATTGGCGGGCGTAGCGACCATTGGCCATTAGCGGGACTCTCGACCGTCGTGATCATTCGGAAACGTCTGGGCGATGGTGGCCATGGTACCTTACGGCCCGCGCCGCTCACCATCGGCCCCGGGCCCTCATGCGAAATCCCGGGAATCGACGGCCGCTTTTCCTCAGCAAGTCGATACGGGGACACATCATGGTGGTGGAGAGAACGGCCGTCGAACTGCCGCGACACCGGTTGCGCTACACCGTCCTGGACGACGCCGGCACGGTGAGCTTCGTCGGTCCGGCCCACCTCCTCAAAATGTTCGCGGCGAGCTGCGCCGGAGCCCCGGCGAGCGTGGCGGCGCTCCTCGACGCCACGGCGGAATATGACGGCGGAACGATCGGTGCGCTGAAGCGCGACCTGCGGATCTTCGACGAGCACTACACGGCCGACGACCATCCCGGGTTGGACGAATGGTTGTCTGGGACCGCGCGTCGTGGCCCGTTCCGCGTCCTCGACGAATCGACCAGATTAGCAAGCATGCAGCCGGAGGGGGCGGGGTTGATCCTATTCAACGTGCCCCAACGACGGATCGTCCAAGTCCAAAATAGCTACGCCAACCTGCGGCGGCAGGATCGTGGACGGGTGCGACGGGCGGGCAAACCGACGGGGGCACTGTACCGATACGTCCTGCCAGTGGATTGGGCCATCTTGCCGTAGGGGACCGCCGTGGTCGGTCGAGCCGGTGACCGATCAGGAATCGCCCGCGCCGTCGCGGCCCGGCTTGGCTGGGCGGCGCGCGGACGGTGACCGGCGACGGCCGGCGAAGCTGCCGAACAGCATCCGCGTCATCTGACCGCTCATGTTGACCGCGCTCAGCTCGTCGCGCGTCTCTTGGAGCAGTTCGCCCTCGCGGGTCGTCTGGGTGGACCAGTCGGCCCGGGCGTCGCGAGCCCCCGCGAAGAACGCCTGCAATTGGTCGGGACGATCCTCGGCCCGGAGCATCGCCTTGAATCCCTGGAGCTCCTGGACCATCGCATCGACCCACCGCTCGACGGCCTCGGTGTTGGTCAGCACGATGTCGCGGTGCATCTCCGGGCCGCCCGCCGCGAGGCGGGTCAGGTCGCGGAACCCCGTCGCGGTCAACGCCCGCATGTCCCGCCACGACGGGTCATTGGACACCGCTCGCATCAGGGCGGTCGACACGACGAACGGCAGGTGGCTCACCCCGGCCACGTAGGCGTCGTGCTCGTGCGGATCGATGAAGTACGGCTCGGCCCCGAGCGCGGCGATCATGCCGAGGACGACCTTGTTGGCGTCTTCGCTAGCCGTGACCGAGGGACAGACGCACCAGGTGGCACCCTTGAACAGGTCCGCGTCGGCGGCCTCGATGCTTTGGGCCTTGCCGGCCATCGGGTGTCCCCCGACGAAGCTGACGCCCGCCGGGATCGACGCGTTCGCCCAGGTCAGCACGTCCGCCTTGGTCGAACCGGTATCCGTGACCACGGCGCCGGGCTTGAGAAACGAGGCGATGTCGCCCATCGATTCGCGCATCGCCGCCACCGGCGTCGCCAGGACGACCAGATCGGCGTCACCGATGGCGTTGGTCAGTTTCCATTCGGCGTGGTCGACCGCGCCGATCTTCTTGGCGTGTTGCTGGTGATCGAGATCGGTGTCGAACCCGGTGATCCGCAGGGCTGGGCCGCTGCCACCCTGGTCGGCGGACCAGCGGCGCAACCCGAGACCGATTGACCCTCCGACGAGCCCGAGTCCGATGATCGTCACGCGTTGCATGGTCGAGGTCCTCCTCGTCGGTCGGCGCCGGGCGAAACGTCCGCGCGGCCTGGATCAATTCTCGTTCTAGCTCTGGACCACATCGATTTCGCGGACCCAGCCCTGTTGCCCGTCCTCTGTCTCGAAGAGTAACCAGGTCCCATTCTCGGCTGGGTTGTCCGCGTCCTCGCGTTCGTCCCCTTGGGACTCGAGCTGGGTGCCGGGAGGGAGAGCGATGATCACCGTGGACTGGCCACCGGCGATACTGGGTTCGGTCCGGAAGTTGATACTGGTATCGGCGCCCGGGTCGACTTGGTAATCCGGCGTGAACGCCTGGTCCGCCACGGTGGGGGCGGGGCCGGTGGTGGCGGTCGGGGTCGGGGCCGATTCCTGATCGTCACCTTCGGCGGGCGGCTCATCGACCGGTGCCGCGGTCGGCTCCTCACCCGTTGTCGCCGGCTCCGCCGTGACCGCGGCGGCGGTGGGCGTGGGATCCTCGGGCAAATCGGCGGCGACGAAGTCTCGCGTGTAGGGATCGAGGGCGCCGTAGATCAGGACGAACCCGCCGAGGAGCACCAGCGCGGCGACGAGCATGCTCAGGCCGACGGCCACGCCACCGCGGCGGCTATGCTGGTGGAGACGACGCGTCAGGCCAACTGGAACCATATCTCTATTCTGTCACGCGGGTGTGGCGCGCGGGCTTTCACCGCGTCAACCCGGCGACGACTCGACTATGATGCGGTACCCATGAGTATACCATGGCGTCCCGCACCCCTCGGTCCCGTCGAAGCACCGTCCCGGAGGACCCATGCTCGCCCTCAGCCGCGCCGACCTACGAACGTTCGTCTCGATGACCGACGCGATCGCGCTGATGAAGACGGCCTTCGCGGAGCTTTCGGCCGGCCGGGCCGAAGCGCCCCTGCGGACCGGGATCCACCTGGGCGAGACCCACCTCGATGCCCTCTTCATGCCGGCCTCGGTGCCCGGACTCGACGCCCTTGGGGTCAAGATCGTCGGCGTGGCCCACGACAACCCGTCCCGTGGCCTACCCTTGATCCACGCGGTGGTCTTCCTGCTCGACCCCAGCACGGGGGAGCCGCTGGCGATCCTCGATGGGACCTACCTGACCGCGCTCCGGACGGGCGCCGTGTCCGGCGCAGCGACGGACTTGCTGGCGCGACCAGATGCCTCGGTGCTGGCGGTGTTCGGCGCCGGGGCCCAGGGTATCACCCAGGCGGCGGCCGTCTGCGCGGTCCGCCCAGTCGAGCGGATCGTGATCATCGACCTGGATGAGGACCGGCTGCACCGCTACCGTGACGCGTTGGCCGTCGACTGGCCCGACCTCATCGACCGCCTCGAGATGACGACGGACGCGTCGGTCGTCCGTGAGGCGGACATCGTCTGTACCGCGACCACTTCCCGCTCACCGGTCTTCGACGACGCGAACATCCGGCCGGGCACCCACATCAATGGAGTTGGTGCCTACACGCCCGAGATGCAGGAGATCCCGGCCGAGACGGTGGCCCGGGCGGTCGTGATCGTGGACCAGGTGGAGGCGGCATTGGCGGAGGGCGGAGACCTGACGATTCCCCTCGCGAGTGGCCTCATCGATCGAGACCACATCCGGGCCGAGTTGGGCGATCTCGTGGCCGGTACCAAATCGGGCCGGACCGACGATGGCCAGGTGACGTTCTTCAAATCGGTCGGGAACGCGATCCAGGACGTGGTGGTGGCCCAGCGAGCGGTGACGAAGGCCCGGGCGGCGGGCGCCGGGGTCGAGGTCCGCCTCGATTGACCCCGAGAACGCGGACTCCGGCCCTTACAGTCAGGACCTTTCGATACGGTTCTGGCGTCGCGCCTCCCAGGGGAGTGGTCTGAAGGACGGCGCCGGGCTGCTGGCGTGACGTCTTGAGGACACGACGAGGTGTGCTGGCCCGCGGACGGAAAGCGAGTCATACGAGGACGCCCCCGCCGAGGGGCGCGGGCGTCGGGTTTCGGTAATCGAGTGGCACGTCGAGCGGAGGCGGCGACGTCGGTCAGTCGGCCGCTACCAAGGCAGATGGGGCGACGCTGATCGGGCACGTCCCGGTCGGACAAACACCCTCTTCGATGTGGGCACGGAACTCCTCGGCGTACATCTTCATCATCCCTAGCAGGGGCATCGGCGCGACCTGACCCAGGCCGCACAGCGACAGTTCGATGATGTGCTTGCTCGTCCGCTCTAGCAAGGCCAGATCGGCCAGCGACCCGCGGCCGAGCCGGATCCGGTCGATCACCTCGACCAGGGCCGGGTTGCCGAGACGGCAGGGGACGCACTTGCTACACGATTCGTACCGGTTGAAGGCCGTCATATAGCGGGCGAAATCGACGACGCAGACAGTCTGGTCGAAGACGACGAACCCGCCCGAGCCGAGCATCCCGCCCAACTCGGTCATCGAGTCGAAATCGACCGGAATGTCGAGGTGGTCATCCCGCAGCGGCCCAGCCGATATCCCACCGGTTTGGATGCCCTTGAAGGTCGATCCGTCCCGCATCCCACCCCAGACGTCCTCGACCAGGGTGCGCAAGGAGATGCCCATCGGCACCTCGACGAGGCCCATCGTCTTGACGGGCCCTTGCACCGTCATCAGTTTGGTGCCCTTGCTGCCCTCGGTCCCGATCCCGGCGAACCAAGCCCCGCCCCGCGTGATGATGTCGGGGATATTGGCCAGGGTCTCGGTGTTGTTGGCGATCGTGGGACGCTTCCAGATGCCCTCCTCGACCGACCGGGGGGGCTTGGTGCGCGGTTGGCCGCGGACACCCATGATCGAGAACATCAGGGCGGAGCCTTCGCCGCAGATGTAGGCACCACCGCCGGTCCGGACCCGGAACGCGACCGACTTGCCGGAGCCCAGGACATCCTGACCGATCAGGCCGAGGCGCTCGGCGTCGGCGACGGCCTTCCGGAACCGCTGAATGGCGAGGGGATACTCGCCACCGATGTAGTTGTATCCCCGCTCGGCGCCGCAGACGACGCAGGCGATGAGGATACCTTCCAGGATCCGGTGCGGGTCTCCCTCGTGGATGCGCCGGTCCTTGTAGACGTTGGGCTCCCCCTCGTGGCTGTTGCAGATCACAAACTTCGGCCGCGCCTTCGCCTTCCGGCCACTCTCCCACTTGATACCGGCCGGGAAACCGGCGCCCCCCCGGCCCCGGAGACCGGACGCGGTGACCTCGGCAATCGCCTCTTCGGCAGACATCTCGAACAGGACCTGGAAGTAGGCGCTGTAGGCCCCCCGGGCGATCGCGTCCTCGATCGACTCGGGCTCGATCACTCCGACGTTGCGGAGGACGATTCGCTCCTGGTGGCGGAAGAAAGGATGATCGTCCAGGGCGGGGATGCCGCCGAAGGCGTCCCCGTCGCGGACCCCCAACGCACGCTCTTCGAGTGACCCAGTGAGGAGGGCGGGAACCTCCGAGGGATCGATGTTGGCGTAGACGATCGGGGGTTGGCCGGGTCGCTTGATCTCGACCCAAGGCTCCATCCACAGGGCACCGTTGCCGCTGACCTCGCGCACCACGGCGTCGGAGCCAGTCAACTCCCTACGGCAGGCGGCCAGGACCTCGACCGCTCCCTTGGCGAGCGACGAACTGTCCACTCCGACGCTGACGACCATCCGCTCCACTGACCACAGGTCGTCCCAGCGCCGTGTCGCGGCAGCTCGAAAGGCCTCGAAGGCCGCACGGTCCGCCAATCGCCCGGACGCCGGGAGACGGGCATCGACCGCGTTGACCGGAGTGGCGTGCGTCCTTGACATGGCCCTACCTCTCCCCTGGGGCGCCGCGCGAGAAGGCCTGGCCCAGGACGGCATCGAGCCGGTCCGGCGTCAGGTCGCCGTGAAAATCATGATCGAGTTTGACGAACGGCGCCCGGTCGCAAACGCCGAGACAGCCATTGACGACCTGGATCGTCAACTCGCCGTCGGCGGTGGTGTCCCCGTCGCCGATCCCGTAGCCGTCTTGGAGATGTTGGACGAGGCGTTGCGAGCCGAGGGCGTAGCACGACATCCCGTGGCAGACCAGCATGAAGTGCTTTCCGCGCGGTTCGGTCCGGAAGTCGGCATAGAAGGTGAGCAGGCCATATACCCGATTCTCGGTGGTCCCGAGGTGTTCGGCGACCAACCGGGCGGCCGCGAGCGAGAC
This sequence comes from Chloroflexia bacterium, assembly GCA_013698285.1. Classification (GTDB taxonomy): domain Bacteria; phylum Chloroflexota; class Chloroflexia; order Thermomicrobiales; family UBA6265; genus JACCVE01. Next base: position 7,310 of record JACCVE010000066.1, read on the forward strand.
CCAGCCGAAATGCTCGTTGATCTCCTGGAGGGCGGCCAGGATCAGTTCCTGGGCCTCCTGGTCATCGTTAGGTCGTATGTGCGAGAGGAGGTCACGGACGACCGCGAGGTCGATCTCCGTCGAGGGGGACAGGGACACACGTCACTCCATTGCCGGGCCAGCGGCGTTCCCAGCACGGTGAACCCCGCGCCGGGGACATCATGGGGCGAGTATAGGCACGCCCCGGGACCCCGTCAAAGAAGATCGAGGCGGGAGAGCCCGACGTTATCCCTTGGCGAAGAGGGCGGCAAAGTCTCCGTCGAAGTCCCGCAGGAACTCGTGGGCGTCGATCACGTCGTCGGTCGTGACCACCGGGAGCGGGGGAGTCGGGTCGAACCCGTCATCATCCCGGCCAAGAACGCCGATCGCGTCCTCGCCGGTGACCTCGGAGCGGGTGAGATCCTGGAGCGCCTCTTTCGCCTCCCGCGGGTCTCCGTCTTCGAGGACCGCGGCGACGAACGAGCGGGCGTGGCACTCGTCGCACTCGACGACCATCGTCCACATCGCGGGCTTGCGAGAGACCACGTGGACATCGTCGGGGACGAAGGTGTGGTGACACACCCCACACCGACCCATCCGATCGATCACTTTCTGCTTGATCTGGCGATCCGGAACCGGATTCTCCATGGGAAACGACTCACTCCTGGTGCGTGTGCGATCCTGGTAGCCCGACGGGCAAAACCGTCGCTACCCCTTGGACCGCTTATCGAAATCTTCGAGGTCGAGCGTGTTGATGAAGTCCCGGAAGACCGTCAACCGTTCGTCGTCCGGGCCGCCGCCTGCCGTCGGTTCTGCCTCGACTGCCGCCGGTGTGGCGGATTCCTCATCGTCGTCATCGTCGGGGACCAAGGAGGCCCGATCCATGACCCGTTCGGAGACCAGGATGGGCACCTTGGCCCGGACGGCAATCGCGATCGCGTCACTGGGGCGAGCGTCGATGTCCACCGTCCGGTCACCGTGGCGGAGCACGATCGTCGCGTAGTAGATCTCGTCGGTCAGATCAGAGACCAACACGCGTTCGATGTGACCGTCCAGATCCGCGACGATGGACTTCACCAGATCGTAGGGCAAGGGGCGTGCCGCGTTGACCCCCTGGATCTCCATCGCGATCGCCTCGGCTTCCCAGACGCCGATCCAGATCGGGAGGTGCCGGGGACCGTGGACCTCTTTCAAGATCACGACCCGGTTTTGGTTGACCAGGCTGACCCGGATGCTCTCGACGACGGTCTCTATCATCGTCCGTGTCCTCTATCCGAAGCTGTCAAGTAAAGGGGCGCGGTATCGAGATCGGTCCCGGGCGAGCGAGGACGGAATTCGGAAAGGCGGGTCACGTCATCGACCGGCATCTCTATTCTACACGGGCGAACGACCGCCAGGCTGATCCCGGGCAACGGGCAACGCCACATCACGATCTGCTCATCTGGCCAGCTCGGGATAGTCAGGGTCGGGAACAAGCCCAAACACGTTGCGCAGCCAGTACGGCAGCCGGGCCTCGCCGATGATGTCATCGAGTAGGACGGGGCCAAATGCGAGCGAGCCGGTGCTGTTGTCCCGGTTGTCGCCGAGGACGAAGACCGTGCGGTCCAGTACGAGGAACGGGCCGCAGAACGGATCCGTGGTGCATTCCGTGATGTCGCCATCGAGGTTAGGCTCGTCCAACGGGGTGTCGTTCCCATACACGTTCCCATTCCGGATATGGACGATATCCCCCGGTCGGCCAATCACCCGCTTCATATACGGCTGTCCAGACGGGCGCGAAGTCGACACCCCGACGGGTTCAGTGGCGGCGGGGGGCGGTGGGGGATCGAAGACGATGATGGCGCCGCGCTCGGGCAGGTGGAACGGGTAGACGATGTCCTCGCCCTCCCGGTCCTCGCCGGGCAGCAGGTTGCGCGGGTCGTTCTGGTCGAAGTGGAAGTAGACGTTGCGGTCGACCAGCGGCATCTCCCGGTCGATCAGGCTGGGCAGCGTGCTGGGGCCGTCCACTGCGAAGTTGAGCACCACCGCCCGGACGGCGACGAAGATGATCGCCGCCAGGACGATCGTCTCCACGATCTCGCGGATCGCTCGCCCGATCCCCCGCCGGTGATCGCGCCTCGACCCCGTCGCTCGCCATCGGGCCTCCCTCGACCGCGACATCGTCTCGGCGCCATGGACCAGGGGTTCGAGCGGTCGGGTCGCCCCACTGACTCATTCGACTCGCGGTGACACGGCGCCGCCTGGACACGCACGCACCGTAGCACACCGGTGGTCGCCAGGTCCCACGCCGATATCGCTAGGTCACGCCCCACCGACGCTGACCTGGACTGGACCGCAGCGAGACAGCCTTCGCGGCGCAAGGCCGGGCGAGCACCACGAAACGGTCGGTCCACGGGAGGATGGACGGGCAAGATAGGAGGATGAGGACCGACTTGGCCGGTGGCCCGAGTCACGCACCCGCGGAGCGGTCGGCGTCGCAGAAGGACGATTACAGGGTCTCCGGTGAGACCGTGTCGGTCGGCCGGGGTGGAGGCTCTCTTCCATCGGCGATGTGGTGACTCGCGCACGGCAGAGCGCCCTCGACGGGCGGACTACCCGGCAAGCTCCGGATAGTCGTAGTGGGGCACCAGGTCGAATTGCTGTCGCGGCCAGTAGGTCAGCCAGGCCTTGCCGATGATGTTGTCGACAGGGACGGGACCGAAGGCACGGGAATCGGTGCTGTTGTTCCGGTTATCGCCCATCACGTACACCTCACCCTCCAGGACGGTGACCGGGCCGCAGTACCGGTCGGTGGTGCATTGGGTGATCCCGGCCGATATGTATGGCTCCTCCAACAGGGTATCGTTGACGTAGACATTCCCGTTCCGGATCTGCACGACATCGCCAGGCAGGCCGATCACCCGCTTGATATACGGTTGTTCAGACGGGCGGGTCGTTGGCGGGTCGAAGACGATGATGTCGCCGCGATCCGGCGGGTGGAACAGGTAGACGATGTCCTCGCCTTCCCGGTCCTCGCCGGGCAGCAAGTTCCGCAGGTCGTTCTGGTCGAAGTGGAAGTAGACGTTGCGATTGACCAGCAGCATCTCCCGGTCGATCAGGCTGGGCAGCATGCTGGGGCCGTCCACTTTGAAGTTGAGCACCACCGCCCGGACGGCGACGAAGATGATCGCTGCCAGGACGATCGTCTCTACGATCTCGCGAATGGCGCGGCCAGCTCCCGACCGGGTCGTGGCCCGATCCTCGACTGTTTCGTTGGCCCGCGGCCCATCGGAGGCCGTGACGTCATAGTGGCTTCCGTCAGGCGGGGGCCCGAAGTGAGGGCCGTCGCCCCCTCCCGATCCGACCGCGCGTTCCCTGTCCATCGTTATCCCTACCGAGGCGTGTCCGCTGTCGCAGCGCCATCCGTTCAGGCGCGGGATCAACCGCGCCCCGAGTTCACGGTCACGGTAGCACACCGGCCCGCGCCGGAATCACTCGCGGCCACGGTCGCCGTGGCAACCATCGTGCCCACCGGCGACCGGTCGAGCGTCCCTTCGCACCCGGTACTAAGGCCCCAAGTCGTCCGAACACGGGGCATTTCGGGGTACCGGCCCGGTAGGTGGCTCTCTACAATGATTGGAGAGACGAGGGTAAGCCCGCACCGAACCGGAACGACCGTGGCCGGTCGAACGAGGAGCTACCGTGTCCGAAGCGACGAGAACCGCCGAGGCACCGTTCGTCCAGGGCGCGAAGCGTGACGCTCGGCCATCCATCGTCCCTGGCCGGCCCAACACGCTCAAGCCCGGTACCATCTTGCAGGGTCGCTACCGGATCCAGGAAGTGCTCGGCGTGGGCGGGATGAGCACCGTCTACCGGTCACGCGATCTCCGCTTCGCGGGTGTTGACCGCCAGTGCGCCGTCAAAGAAATGTTCAATGTCGGTGACGACGCTCGCGTCCGGCAGTTGCGGCTGACCAACTTCCAGCGCGAGGCGGCGCTGTTGGCGACGTTGTCCCACGTTGCGATCCCCCGGATCTATGACTTCTTCGAACACCACGGCTCGATCTACCTCGTGCTGGAGTTGATCCAGGGTCACGACCTGGAGTCGATGCTCGGCCAGCACGGGGGACCGTTTCCGGAAGAGGATCTCATCCGGTGGGGGCTCGAGCTCTGCGACGTGATGAACTTTCTCCACGGTCAGCAGCCGGAACCGATCATCTTCCGCGACATGAAACCCAGCAACGTGATGGCGCGGCCCGACGGTCGGATCGCCTTGATCGACTTCGGCATCGCCCGGACGTTCGCTCCCCAGCAGAAGGGGACGATGATCGGCACGGAAGGGTATGCCCCCCCGGAACAGTATCGTGGGGTCGCCGATGTCCGCGGCGATGTCTACGCCTTCGGTGCGACGCTCCACCACCTGGCGACGGGGTCCGACCCGCGTTCCGAGACCCCGTTCACCTTCGCCCAGCGCCCGCCCCGACGCCTGAACTCCCGGCTCAGCCCAGAGTTCGAACAGGTCATCTTGAAGGCGGTGAGTTACTCCCCGGCCGACCGGTACGCGACGGTCGAAGAACTGCGTGGGGCCTTGAAGGAGATCCGGGACCGGGATGTCCGGTCCCCGGCCCCAGCTTCGGTCTCGCCCGATCGAAGAGACCGGGCGATGGGGTCGGCCATCCTGACCCTACCAACTGCCGACCAGCGGGAGCGGTCCGCTGGCTCCGGGGTCCTTTCCCCCCCGGCCGAGACGCCCGGGACCGGGCAAGTCCGGAGTGGGCACGACCGGATCGATTGGGTCTGTGCGACGCGGGACGAGGTGCGGGGTTCGGCATCGCACGCGGGGGGCGCCGTCTACATCGGTTCGTACGATCATCACCTCTACGCGATCGACGAGACCGACGGGACGGTCCGCTGGAAGTTCCGCTGCCAGCGTGGAGTCGTGTCTCGTCCCGCGGTCGCCGCCGATCTCGTGATCTTTGGGTCGGAAGATCACAATGTCTATGCCGTCTCACGCCAGCAGGGCCGCGCGGTCTGGACCTTCCGATCGACCATGCCGGTCCGGTCATCGCCCCGGGTCGATGACAAGAGCTGCTACATCGGGTCGGACGACGGCTTCGTCTACCGGTTAGATCGGGTGAAGGGGACGGTCTTGTGGCGGCACCGGACGTGGGGACCCGTCCGTTCCACGCCGATCCTCGACGAGAACCGAATCGTCTTCGGGTCGGAGGACGGGTACGTCTATTCGCTTGAGGCCGAGAGCGGCAAGCAGCTCTGGCGGGCCCAGTGCGACGCCCCGGTGGTCGCGTCGCCGGTCCGGGTGGGCCGGCGATACGTGGTCGGGGGGATGGATGGGACGGTCCGATCGCTCGACTGGGAGTCGGGCCGCGTCGGATGGACCTTTCCCACCGGGAAGCCCATCCTCGCCACCGCCGCCACCATGGACGAGACGGTCTACGTCCCTTCCGCGAACGGGTCCCTCTACGCGCTCGACGGGCAATCCGGGATGGTGAACTGGCAGGAGAAGCTCTGTCGCCAGATCACGTCATCGCCCGTGATCGACGGGGAACTCCTCTACGTCGGTGGCGCCGACGGTGTGTTGCGAGCGCTGAACCGACAAGATGGGTCGCCCAGGTGGCAGGTCGGAACCGATAAACCGATCGTCTCACGGCCCCTGGTCACCGCCGACCACGTCATCGTGGGCAGTCTCGACCACCAGATCTATGCCGTCCACCGGACATCGTGAGGCCCGTTCCCCGGGACGACGACGAGAGCGCCGGTCTCTCTGACTGATTGACGGCGGCAGACGTGAGGACCGGGGCGCTCGTCGGGAGCGCCCGATGACCCACTGGTAGGAGAACGACACGATGGCCATAACCGCGATCATCCACTTCGTCGGCGAAGACGCGATCGTCGGCGACCTCGAAGCGCTGCCGGACACGACGCAGCAGTACGTGATCGTCCGCAACGTCCGGCGCAAGGATGGCAAAATCGTTCCCTACGTGGAGCGGGACGCGAAGGCGTTCCTCTTCCCACTCGCCCGCATCACCTTCATCGAGCTGATGGGAGACGTCGCCGAGGTGACGGCGGGCACCAACGGGTTGGGGCCGGCAAAGGGCACGACGATCTTCGGCTTCTTCCGGGAAGACGAGAACTAGCCGCCATTCCGGCCGGATTCTGGACACGATACGACCGGGCGGGCCATTATTCGGCCCGCCCGGTCGCTCGCGATCGTCTTAGTGAGTCATTCCGCCGACTGTCGTTTAGATCTCGTCTGCACGGACCTCACGGCGCTCAACCACGCGGGGCGCCTCGACATCCTCACGCTTGGTCGACGTGGCGACGGTAGTCGACGTGGAGTCGAGCGCCTCGTCGTTGGTGTTGACCTTGAACTCCTTGATGCCCTTGCCGAGCGCCCCACCGATCTCGGGCAGCTTGCCAGCGCCAAAGATGATGATGACGATAACCAGGATGATCGTCAGTTCCTGCCAGCCCAATCCGCCCATGTTGTGATTCTCCTCGCGTCACGCGCCGTCGCGCGATTACGCATCGCTTCGACCGAAGTATACCCGTCCCCGCCACTCCGGTCGAGAGCGGGGCCGCTGATCAGTTAATGAAGCTGCTGAAGACCGCCGCGACGACGAAGACGACGCCCCAGATGATCGTGAATTGGAACAGTGTCTTCTCGATGCCCCGCCGGGTGCGGTTGATCGAATTGCTGTCACTGCCGAACGTGCCGCTGAACGAGGAACCCTTCCCCTGCAGCAGGATGATCAGGATCAAGAGTGACGAGACGAGGATCATGATCAGGTTGATCGCGGTTGTCACGGTTCACAGTCCTCGCCGAGTTTCGAATCCGATAACGACTCCCGTGCCAGGTGCCCGGTGTCGAGGAACGGTACCACCTCCATTCGCGCGATGCCATCTTCGCCCGTGTCCGGACCAACTCCGCCCACGTGTCAGGCGGACGGGATGGCGGCGAGTCCCGGCAGGGTCCGGCCCTCGATGTACTCCAACGACGCACCACCGCCGGTCGAGACGTGGTCAATTTCACCAGCCAGGCCAGCGTCGTTGAGGGCGGCGATCGAGTCTCCCCCACCGGCGACCGTGACCGCCGCGGTGGCGGCGACGGCACGGGCCACTTCGCGGGTCCCGGTCGCGAACGCGTCACGCTCATAGACCCCCACGGGCCCGTTCCAGAACACGGTCCCCGCGGCCATGATCCGCTCGCGGTATAGCGCCCCGGTCGCGGGTCCGATGTCGAAGATCGCCTGACCGACTTGGATGGCCTCGATCGGGACGACCTGGGCCCCATCGTCCAACGACGTCGCGACCCGCGCATCGACCGGTAGGCTGATCTCGACCCCGCGCTCCGTCGCCCGAGCAATGAGGGCACGGGCGTCGGAAACGCGATCTCGCTCGACCAGCGACGACCGGACCTCCACGCCGCGGGCGAGGAGGAACGTGTTGGCCATCCCTCCCCCGAGCAAGATGCCATCGACGCGGTCGATCAGGGCGGCGATGACGCCTAACTTGTCCGATACCTTCGCCCCGCCAAGGATCGCCAGGAAGGGCCGCCCGGGCCGCTTCAGCAGCCGATCCAGCGCCTCGACTTCGCGGGACAGGAGCAGACCGGCGTACGACTCCAGGTGGTGGGCGACGCCCTCGGTCGAGGCGTGGGCACGGTGGGCAGCGCCGAAGGCGTCGTTGCAGTACAGGTCGGCCAAGGCGGCGAAGTCCCGAGCCAACGCATCGTCGTTGGTTTCCTCCCCCGGCTCGAAGCGAGTGTTCTCCAGCATCAGCATCTCGCCGTCTCCGAGTGTCCGCGACGCCGCCTCCGCTTCTGCGCCGACCACGGTCGGCACCGTGCGGACCTCGACGCCGGTCAACTCCGCCAACCGGGCCGCGACCGGGGCGAGCCGCAGATCATCGCGCGGACGACCCTTCGGCCGTCCCAGGTGACTGGCGATCACCAATCGCGCCCCACGCTCGCGCAGGAGCGCCAGCGTGGGCAGGGCGGCGACGATCCGGGAGTCATCGGCCACGCGATCGCCGTCGAGCGGCACGTTGAAATCGACCCGGACCAGGACGCGCTTGGCCCGGACCTCGACCTCGGTGATCGAGCGCATCGACAATCTCTCCCGTGAGCCTGACGGTGTCGAGGGGTGGGGCGCCGGCGGTCGGTCACCACCGTTCGCTAATCGGGAAAGCCCGCCTCGCAGACCAAGGCGGCCAGGTCGGCGACCCGGCACGAATAGCCCCACTCGTTGTCGTACCAGGCGATCACTTTGATCATCTGATCATCGATCGTCATCGTCGAGAGGGCGTCGATGATGCTGGAGCGGGAGTCCTGCCGGAAATCGCTCGAGACGAGTGGCTCATCGGTGATCCCGAGGATCCCTCGCATCGCGTCGCTCTCGGACGCCTCGTGGAAGGCGCGATTGATGTCGTCCGCGGTGGCCGGGCGCTCGATCTCGGCCACGAAGTCGACCAGGGAGACGGTCGGGGTCGGGACGCGGAGCGAGAATCCGTCGAACTTCCCCTCCAGCTCCGGGATGACCAGCGACAGGGCCCGGGCGGCACCCGTCGAGGTCGGGATGATATTGGTCGCCGCCGAGCGGGCACGCCGGAGGTCCTTGTGAGGACCGTCGAGGATCACCTGGTCGTTCGTGTACGAGTGGATCGTCGTCATCAGGCCGCGCCGGATACCAAACGTGTCGAGGATGACCTTGGCCACGGGTGCCAGGCAGTTGGTAGTACAGGAGGCGTTGCTAATGATGTGGTGGGTGGCGGCATCGTAGAGGTCGTCATTGACGCCGATGACCACCGTGAAATCCTCGCCCTTGGCCGGGGCGGAGATGATGACCTTCTTGGCCCCCGCGGTGATGTGTTCCTTGGCCTGGTCGGCATCGGTAAAGCGACCGGTCGACTCGATCACGAGATCGACCGACTGCGCCGCCCAGGGCAGGTCGCCAGGTGCCCGCTCCGCCAGGACCTTCACCACCCTGCCGTCGACCGAGATCCCGCCGGCCGTCGCCTCGACCTCGGCGTCGAAGCGGCCGAAGGTGGAGTCGTAGGTGAGCAGGTGGGCCAGCGCCTCTGGCTCGCTGAGGTCGTTGACGGCGACCACCTCGAAGAGGTCCTGGTAGCCGCCCTGGTGGATCGCCTTGAACACCTGGCGACCGATGCGGCCGAAGCCGTTGATCCCGACGCGGTACGGCATGATGTCCTACTCCTTCTCCCGGCCAAGGGCCGGTCTGTCGTCTTCGCGAATCGATGGTCGGCACGTGACCGTCGCGGCGTCTCTCGTCCTCGAACGGCGACCGTGGCGGAGGACGCGTGGGTCTCAGTTGACGAGCCGGTGGACCGAGGGGTCCAGATCAAACGAAGGGCGGCGTGCGGATAGATGCTGCAAGGTGGTACCACGGGTCCCCGTCAGGCGACTTGTTCGAGGAGTGAGCGACGAACGGGCCGGGTCACGCGTTCGGGAACCGGGAGCCGGGCGATGCCGACGAGTGCGGCGGCCAGCTTGTCGGGGTCGTGGCGGAGGGGATTCGCGTCGTTGACGACGTCACGCTGGATGATTTCTACCCCCAGGTCGACGCGCTCGACCCCGGCCGGGGTCACGGGGTCGACCTGCCACTCCGGCCTGATCGCGGTCGAGGGTCGCTGGTTGTCATTCACCAGCGCGTAGTGGACGGTTCCCTTGCCGAGGTGGTTGACGACCGTCTGGATGTGGTCCGCGGCGCCGAAGTGGTCGGTCTCGCCGGGCTGGGTCGCCACGTTGCAGACGTAGACCACGCGGCCGAGGGTCCAACGGATCGCCTCGGAGACGCCCGCCACCATCAGATTCGGCATCACGCTGGTGTAGAGACTTCCGGGGCCCAGCACGACCAGGTCCGCGTTGAGGATGGCACTGAGGGCTGGTTCGTAGCCGGCGGGATGGTCCGGTTCCAGGAACACGCGCTTGATCGGAGCGCTCTTGTGCGAGATAGCCGACTCGCCGCGGACGACTCGGCCATCGATCAACTCGCCGCACAGCGTGACGTTCTCCAGGGTCGAGGGCAACACACGGCCGCGGACCGCGAGGACACGCGCCGATTCGATCACGGCCTGCTCGAAACTCCCGGTGACTTGGGTCAGGGCGGTGATGAAGAGATTGCCGAAGGAATGTCCCTCGAGTTGAGAGCCCTCCTGGTCGAAGCGGTACTGGAATAGCTTGCCGATCGTCGATTCGGCGTCGGCCAGGGCGACGATGCAGTTACGGATGTCGCCGGGGGCCGGCATGTTGAACTCTTCGCGGATCCGGCCGGTACTGCCACCGTCATCGGCCACCGTGACGATCGCGGTGATATTGAGGTTGCAGTGCTTCAGGCCCCGGAGCAGTGTCGAGAGCCCGGTGCCTCCGCCGATGGCGACGACGTTGAACTCGGGACGGGGTTCGCCGAAGCGATGTTCCGCTACGATCTGGGCCAGCGCCTGGCCACGAGCCGATCGCTCCATCAGCGGACCGAGGAGCGACCGGCTCAATCCTTGGAAGGCAATCGCGAGGAGGGCGGTGCCGCCGGCCAGGATCGTCAGTTCGCGGAAGGGGTGGGGGATGAACTGGAGCGTGAGGAACCGGACGAGATCTGACGCGGCATCGGGGAATGCGACATTTCGATAGATCCAGGCCAGGCTCATCGCGACCGCCAGACTGACCAAGACCAGGCTGACGACCAGCAGGGCGATCCACCGTTTGACGACCATCCCGGGCCGGAGCCAGGTTCTCCACATTCCCTGTTGCATCGCGCTCTCCACGGACACGCGGAGCCCGGGATGGGCTTCGGTGAGGGGTGATTCCCGGCGGGCGAGTATAGCATCGCCCGGCGAGGCCTCATTTCGGGATCGGTGCCCGAGGGGACGCGGGGGGCACCGTATCGGCCCTCGTGGCATCGATCCGGGGCCGGGACCACATCGACACTATGGTATACTTTCGACCAGGAACCAATGCTCTGAGACGAACGTGGGTCCACCCCCCACGTTTTTCGTTGTCCGGGACGTGGCCCGCTCGCCGGTGGCTCGGCTGGCGACCAGTGGCATCCGTGGCCAGGAGGGGACGGATCCGGTGCACGTGAGACGCCCGCACGGGATGCGTCCCGCCGGTCTCCGGACAGCCCACCGAGTGTGTGGGATGACGTACATGATGAAGAGGGAGGTGCGCCGATGAAGAGTGATTTTTATACCGCGATCGCGCAAATCGCCGCCGAGCGGGGCATCCCCCGGGACGCGGTTCTCCAATCGGTCGAACACGCGTTGATGACCGTCTATAAGAAGATGGCGGACACGGAAGAAGAGGTTTCCGTCGATATCGAGTCGGGCAGCGGCGTGATGCGCGTCTACGTCCACAAGCGGGTCGTCGACGAGGTCAGCGATCCGATCACCGAGATGGCCCTGACTGACGCCCGCCAAATCTTGGCCGAGGTCCAGGCCGGTGACGAGATCAAGCTGGAGCGGACACCCGAGAATTTCGGCCGGATCGCGGCGCAGACCGTCAAGCAGGTCGTCCTGCAGCGCATCCGGGATTACGAGCGGGATTCCGTCTACGACGAGTTCAACGACAAGCAGGGCGAGCTGCTCAGCGGCGTGGTCCAACGGGCCGACGCCCGCGCGGTGATCGTCGAGATCAACGGCGCGGAAGCCGTCATGCCCGCCCGGGAGCAGGTGCCGAACGAGCGATACCGGCCCGCGCAGCGGATCAAGGTGATGCTCGTCGAGGTGAACAAGGACGCGCGTGGACCCCAACTGATCGTCTCCCGTTCCAACGCCAACTTGATCAAGCGCCTGTTCGAGTCGGAGGTGCCCGAGATCTTCAGTGGCGCGGTCGAGATCATGGCGATCGCCCGGGAGGCGGGGCTCCGATCCAAGGTCGCGGTGGTGGCTCGCCAGGAGCGCGTCGACCCGGTCGGGTCGTGCGTCGGGGTGCGGGGCGTCCGAATCCAGAATATCGTGAATGAGCTGTATGGCGAGAAGATCGACGTGATCGAGTGGTCGCCCGACACGGCCACGTTCATCTCGAACGCGCTAAGCCCGGCCAAGCCCTCGAACGTGTCGCTGGACGAGCGGACCGAGGTGGCGACCGTGATCGTCCCGAGCGACCAGATGTCGCTGGCGATCGGCAAGGAGGGCCAGAACGCGCGGTTGGCCTACAAGCTGACCGGGTGGAAGATCGACATCAAGGCCCCCGAGTCGATCCTGGAGAATGGCGGAGAGTTCCTGCGCCAGGCGCAGTCCGACTTGCCGGTCGACCTCGCGTGGCAGGGCCGGGTGCCGCGACTGGTCCAGGCCGACGGGATGGTGATGGTCCGGGACCGGGCGTACGGGCCACTGCCCGACGACCTGGTCCGGATGAGCGTCGACGTCGAAATCCTCGACCCGGTGATCGAGGTGTATTGGAATCGGGAACTCCGGGCCCGGTTCGATGTCGCGTCGGGTGATTCGCTCTCGCTGGACGACCCTATCCCGGCGGCACCCATTGCCCAGGTACCGGTCGCTGACGCCGCGGGCGAGACGGCCGCGGTCGCCGAGACCGCCGACCAGCGGGACGCGGTCCCGGTGGAAGGGTAGCTTCACCGATGCCGGAACAGGTCGTCCATACGAGCCGGAAGGCAAAGGGTGGCCCCCGGCCGAAGCATGTCCCTCGCCGGACCTGCGTGGTTTGCCGAGACCAGGACGCGAAGCGATCGCTGACCAGGGTCGTTCGGCAGCCGGACGGGAGCGTCGTGCTTGATCCGTCCGGGAAGCTCAATGGGCGCGGCGCGTACCTCTGCGACCGGGAGCGGTGTTGGGACCTGGCGATCACCAGCCCCATCCTCGCGAAGGCACTCAGGATAGAGATCGACGAGACGATACGAGACCGGTTGCGATCCCACCGCCAAGAGCGGCCGGGGAGCGGACCGCAAGAAGGGATGTCCGACTGATGGTGATGACTGATGAGACGGCCGGGGCGCGACGCGGAGGGCGCGGGCGCCGCCGGCCAAAAGGTGGAAAGTCGGGAGGGGCGCGCACGCTGACCGTACGACGGGCGGCACCCGTCGAGCGCAGCCCGGTGACATTGCCTTCGGTGATGTCGGTCTCGGAGATGGCCGAATTTCTCCAGATCGGTGGCGTGGACGTGATCAAGGAGCTGATGAAGCTCGGCATCATGGCCAACTTGAATCAGCAGATCGACTACGACACGGCCGGTCGGGTCGCCACCGCACTCGGCTTCGAGACCAACGAGCGCGTCTCCGAGGTGGCCCGCCAGGCCGCCAACTTCGAGAGCCGCCGCGCTGACGCCGAAGACGACCCCGCCGCCCGGCCCCGGCCGCCGGTGGTGACGATCATGGGTCACGTCGACCATGGCAAGACGAAGTTGCTCGACGCGGTCCGATCGGCGAACGTGGCCGAGGGCGAGGCCGGAGGCATTACCCAGCACATCGGGGCTTACCAGATCGAGACCCAGGGCCGGAAGGTGACGTTCCTCGATACCCCGGGTCACGAGGCCTTCACCGCGATGCGGGCCCGCGGGGCCCAGGCGACCGACATCGCGATCTTGGTCGTGGCCGCCGACGACGGCGTGATGCCGACGACGCGCGAGGCGATTGCCCACATCAAATCGGCCAACGTGCCGATGGTCGTGGCGATCAACAAGATCGACCTCCCGTCCGCGAACCCGGAACGGGTCAAGCAGCAACTCGCCGAGAACGAGGTCGTCCCGGAGGAGTGGGGCGGCGACGTGCCGATGGTCGAGGTGTCGGCCCGCGAGAAGCTGGGGCTCGACGACCTCCTCGAGGTGCTGCTGCTGGTCGCGGACGTCAACGAACTGAAGGCCAACCCACATCGCCCCGCCACCGGGGTGGTGATCGAGGCCAAGGTGGACAGGATGCGCGGCCCCGTCGCCACCCTGCTGGTCCAAAGCGGGACGCTCAACCTGCGCGACGTCGTCGTGGCCGGCTCCACGTCGGGCCGTGTCAAGG